>CBFGVD010000001.1:0-27801 GCA_965651965.1 uncultured Verrucomicrobiaceae bacterium
GCCTGCGGTTGGGAGGTAGGGTCGGACGTCCCGGCCGACCGGGAACGGTTCCTTGAGGCGGGCCTTGCCCGCGGGATTCACCTTTCCCTGCCGGCATGCCTCACCCTCGCTTCGCGGACAAGCGGGTCGCTTGTCCCTGCCTTCTCCTCACAGCAACTCCTCCGGCAGTTTGCCGGAGAGCTTCTTGATCGCGTCCGCCTGGTGGCGGTTGGCGATCAGCAGGGCGTCCTCCGTCTGCACGATGATCAGATCGTCCACGCCCAGCAGGGCGACGTGGGAGCCTTTCCGGGCGTTGAAGATGATATTGTTCTCCGAATCGATCTCGGAGACCGGCGTGTTCGCGCGGTTTTCGTTGCCCACCTTGTCCAGGTACTTTGCCACGGAGATCCAGGAGCCCACGTCGTCCCAATCGAAGGTGGCTTCGATGTTGAAGACGCGCTTGGCCTTTTCCATCAGGCCGTAGTCGATGGAAATCGGCGCGAGCTTCGGGAATTGCGCGGCCACGGTCGCGGCCATGTTGGTGGAGCGGCGGAGTTCGGAGACGAAGGAGGCCAGTTCCGGCTGGTGGCTGCTCAGTTCCCGGATCACCGTCGGGATCGACCAGACGAACATCCCCGCGTTCCAACAGAAGCCGCCTTGCGCCAGGAATTGCTCGGCCAGCTCGGTGCTCGGCTTTTCCCGGAAGCGTTTCACCTCCGCGGGGGGCTGCTCGCATTGCAGGCCGGGGATGGTGGCCCGTTGGCCGCGCTCGATGTAGCCGTAGGAGGGGCAGGGCCAGGTCGGCTTGATGCCGATGGTCACCAGGCCGTCCGACTTCTCCGCGGTGGCGATCGCGTCCCGCATCACGGATTGGAAAGCGGCGGTATCCGCGATGAGCTGATCCGCCGGGAGCACCATCATCACGGCATCGGGATTCCGCGCGGCGACCAGGCCGATGCCGAGCGCCACCGCCGGAGCCGTGTCGCGTTTCGCGGGTTCGGCGAAAATATTCTCCGCCGGGAGCATCGCGGCGACCTGCCGGACCGCCGCCTCCTGCTGGGCGTTGGTCAGGATGAGGATGTTTTCCCGGGGCACCAGGCCGTCCAGGCGCGCGATGGTCTGCTCCAGCAAGGTGGAACCGCCGAAAAGATCGAGCAATTGCTTCGGGCGGGCGTTGCGGCTCAGCGGCCAGAACCGGGTACCGGACCCTCCGGCCAGGATCAGGGCATAAATAGGGGTGGAATCGGACATTTCGCGGGCAATCTAACGTCTGACCGCGCGGGGGGAAGGGCGAATCGGTGTCGATTCCCAAACCGGTTTCCGGGATTGTGTCGTTCCGGAAGGACCGCTAGCCTGTCCCGCATGAATCCCGATGATGACGGAGAACGCGATTGGACGGAAGCCACGGCGCTTGCAGCTCCGGCGCTGCTCGGTGCCGCCGCAGGCCTGATCCTGGGCGATCTCATGCATTCGAACGCGCGGCGCGGCGTGGCCCTGGCCGTGGCGGCCCTGGGCGTGGCCACGCTCCTCCCCCTCGCCGTCGGCGGCGTGGTGAATCTGGTGAACGGCCCGGAGAGCAAGTTCGGTGCCCGCCGCCGTCTGCGGAAGATCCGGGATGCCGGCGTGGGGAACGGCTACATTGAGGAACACCTCGGGGAGGCGGTCTGAACCGCCCATGCGCATTGCCATTACGGGCACGGGGGGACGCGTCGGCCGGGCGCTCGCGGACCGGCTGGGCCCGCGGCACGAGGTGATCGAGCTGCCGCGGACCACCCTGGATCTGGCGGATCCCGGATGCGCCGGTATACTGGCGGCCCGCGATTTCGATTTTTTGCTCAACCCCGCCGGGATGACCGGCCTGGAGCAATGCGAGGACCAGCCCGGGCTGGCCCGGCGCGTCAATGCCCTCGCCCCGGGAGAGCTCGCCCGTGCCTGCCGCTCCGCCGGGCGCCGGATCCTCCATTTCAGCACGGATTATGTTTTCGCCGGCCGCGAGCCCGGCCTGCGCCGGGAAGGGGACGCCGCGGCCCCGCTTTCCGTGTATGGCAAGACGAAGGAAGAGGGAGAGCGCCGGGTGCTGGAGGAGGGTGGTACCGTGATCAGGGTTTCCTGGGTGTTCGGTCCGGAAAAGCCCGCTTTTCCGGACACGATTTTCGATGCCGCGCTGGATGGAAAGCCGCTCGCCGCCGTGGCGGACAAGTTTTCCCTGCCGGCCTTCACCCCGGACATCTGCACCTGGGTGGAAGCGTTGCTTTCCGCCGGCCTCCCTCCGGGCATCTTCCATGCCTGCAACGGGGGGGAGGTCACGAGCTGGCACGGCATCGCCCTGGAGATCGTGCATTTCCTGCGCGAGCGCGCGGGCCTGCCTCCCGCGGAAGTGGAGCCCTTGTCCATGGCCGGAATGTCGGCCTTCCGCGCGCCGCGGCCCCGGCACACCGCCATGGCCACGGAGAAGCTGGCTTCCCTGCTCGGCCGCCCGCCGCGGGATTGGCGGGAGGCCCTGCGGGAGCATCTGGAATCCCGCCTGATATGCCGTTGACCCCCTTCCCATGCCGTGCCAATTTGGCTTCATCTTCATGAAGTGGCATTTCCTCCTTTCCGGCTCCTGCGCCATCGCCCTCTTTTCCTGTGAATCGGGCCAGATGGTCACGCAGGGGGATTTCGACCCCTTGGCGGCACCCGGCTCCAGCCGTACCGCCGTGGCCGCCCGCTCCGGCTACAAGCCGGGCGCATTCGTCCGCACCAGCATGGACAATGTCGCCTTCTTCGCCAACAAGCCGAAGGGCGATGCCAGTGCCGAAAAGACCCTGGCCGGAAACACCGAGATGAAGGTCATTTCCGACGACGGCAATTTCGTGAAGGTGGAGCTCAATAGCGGGGAAGTGGGCTACGTGCCCACCATCCAGGTCACCGACCAGCGCGAAGACCTCGCCAGCCCGGCCGTCTCGCCGAACGAGATCCAGCTTTATCCGCCCGCACCCGGCAGCGTGCCGCCGCTGGTGGATCCCACCGCTCCGCCGCCGCCCACGGTGATCGATCCGGATGCCCCGGTGGTGCCCGCGGTCCCCGAAACTCCGGATATCCCGGTGGAAGCGCCGGTCGTCCCGCCGGCTGAGCCGACCCCGCTCCCGCCCGGCAACGAGGCCGAGTAATCCGGCCCCCCCTCCTTTCCAAAATGCAAAGGCCGCGGGATACCCTCGGCCTTTCTCTTTTTCGTGGCGGAAGGGCTGCGCCTCCTCCGCGATTCAAGCCAGAGCCTGGAGCGCCGCCTTCACCGCCGCGAAATCCGGCAGGTCTTTCGGGTGCTCCTGGACATCCGCGTGGCGCACGATCCCCTCCTTGTCGATCACGAAGGCCGAACGCTTCGCGACCCCGCCCATGATGAGGTTTTTCTCCGGCAGGAATTGCTCGTAAGCCACGCCGTAGGCTTTCGCCACCGCGTGCTCGTAGTCGCTCAGCAGCGGCAGGGTGATGCCCGCTTGCTGCGCCCACGCTTCCTGGGCGAAGGGATTGTCCCCGGAGATCGCGAGGACCTTCGCGTCGAGCGCCTCGTATTCGCCCAGGCCGCCGGACACGTCGCAGAGCTCCTGGGTGCAGACCCCGGTGAAGGCCATCGGGACGAAGAGCAGCACCACGTTGGACTCGGCGGTCAGCTCGGAGAGCTTCACCAGTACCGGACCTCCGGCGGTTTTTGAAACGAGCGTGAAATCGGGGGCCTTGTCGCCTGCTTGGATCGCCATGGGATAGAAAGGTTGTTCAGGGAAGAGCCGCCACTATAGGGTCCGGCCGCAGCCGGTCAACGGCACCCCGGGCATGAACCACGAATTCTCAAATATCGGCCGGCAGCTCGCCGGAGGCAGCGGCATCGAGGAACTCATGGAGGACCTCGGCAACGCCCTCGCCCACGGCGGGCCGGACCTTTGCATGCTCGGCGGCGGCCAGCCCGCCCACATCCCGGAGGTGAATGCCATCTGGCGCCGCCGCATGGAGGAGATCCTGGCCGAGCCGGGTGCCCTGGAAAAGGTGCTGGCGAACTATGATCCGCCGCGCGGCAACCCGCGCTTCATCGCCGCGCTTGCAAAGCTCTTCCGCGAACAATTCGGCTGGCCCCTGGGCCCGGAGCACATCGCCGTGACCTCCGGCGGGCAGACCGCTTTCTTCTTCCTCTTCAACCTCCTCGCCGGGGAAATGCCGGGCGGCCGCCGCAAGAAGATCCTGCTGCCCCTGGTCCCGGAATACATCGGCTATGCGAACCAGGGCGCGGGCGGCGATCTCTTCCGCGCCGTGCCGCCGAAGATCGAAAAGACCGGCACGCACGAGTTCAAATACCGCGTGGATTTCGACGCGCTGGAAGTGACGGAGGACATCGCCGCGATCTGCGTTTCCCGGCCGACCAATCCGACCGGGAACGTCCTGACCGATGAGGAGATCTCCCGGCTTTCCGCCCTCGCGAAGCGGCACGGCATCCCCCTGATCATCGACAACGCCTACGGCGCGCCTTTCCCGAACATCATCTTCACGGATGCGAAGCCTGTCTGGGAGGAGCACATTATCCTCACGCTGAGCCTGTCGAAGATCGGCCTGCCGGGCACCCGTACCGGCATCGTCGTCGCGCACCCGCGGATTGCCGCGGCGATGGCCTCGATGAGTTCCATTGTCGGCCTTGCGAATCCGAACATCGGGCAGGCCATCGCGTTGCCGCTGGTGGAAAGCGGCGAGATCCTCTCGATCGCGAACGAGACGGTGAAGCCCTTCTACGTGGAAAAATCCCGCCAGGCGCGCGGCTTCGTGGCGGAGAGCTTCGGGGAGGATTTCGAATACTACATCCATCGCAGCGAGGGCGCGCTGTTCCTCTGGCTCTGGTTCCCGGGTTTGCCGATCAGCTCGCGCGAGCTCTATGAACGCCTGAAGGCGCGCGGTGTGCTCATCATCTCCGGACACTACTTCTTCTTCGGCCACGAAGACGAAACCTGGCGGCACCGCCACGAGTGCCTGCGCATGACTTTCACCATGGACGAGACCGTCGTCCGCCGCGGCATCCGCATCATCGGCGAGGAAGTGCGCCGCGCCCATGCGGAGGCGGGCGCGCTGCAGGCGGTGTGAGCGGTAGGGTCGGACGTCCCGGCCGACCGCGGGTGCGGCCGGTCTCAAGCCCTTCCCGCCGCCGCGATTTGCTCCGCGGAAAGGATCTTCCATTCTCCCTCCGCCAGATCCTCCGGCAGGCCCAGGTCTCCGATCCGGATCCGCTTCAGCGCCACCACGTGGTTCCCTGCGGCGGCGAACATCCGGCGCACCTGATGGTATTTTCCTTCCTCCAGGGTGAGCAGGGCTTCCTTTTCGCCCAGCACCTCCAGCTTCGCGGGTAGCAGCGGCTTGTCCTCCCCCCGCAGCACCAGGGCGCCGCTGGAGAAAAGTTCCCCTTCGGGTCCTTCCAGCGGCCGGTCCAGGGTCACGTGGTAAACCTTCGGCACATGGTGCTTCGGGCTGATCAGGCGGTGCAGCAACTGGCCGTCGTCCGTCATCAGCAGCAGGCCGGTGGTCTCCTTGTCCAGGCGGCCCACCGGGCTCAGGATCGGGTTGCGCAGCGCGAAGCGCGCGGGCAGGAGGTCGTAGATCGTGTCCCCCGGGTCATCCGTGCTGCAGGTGTAGCCGTCCGGCTTGTGGAAGATCAGCGTGAGGGGTGCAGGCGGGTCCAGCGGCTCGCCCTTGAAGAGGATCTCGCCGTGCGGCGGGAAGTCCCGGGGGCCCAGGGGCTTCCCGTGCAGGTCCGTCACCGCTCCGGACCGGAGGTGGCGTTCCACCTGGCTGCGGGATCCGTAGCCGAGGTTGGCGAGCAGTTTGACGAGCTTCATGGCGGCGTTATCGGAAAGTCACGGGTTTCGCAGGGCGCAGGCGTTTTTCGGCGAAGAGCAATTTGTAGGCACCCTCCTCCACGGGCTTCTTCCAGGTCAGTTCCAGGGCGTCCAGCTCCGCCTCGTACGGGAGCTGCCGGTTCGCCACCATGAAAAGCCGCCCCCCCGTGCGGAGGGCTTCCGCCGCGGAGCGCAGGAAGGCCCGGCCCAGCGAAATGTCCGTGGCCTGCCCGCTGTGGAAGGGCGGGTTCATCACGATCACCTCGTACTTTTCCGGCAGGCCCGCGGTCACATCGTACCAGAGGTATTCCGGTGCCACCCCGGAGCCGGCCGGATTCATGCGGGCGCAGGCGAGCGCGCGGGCATCCGCCTCGTAGAGATGCAGTGCCTTCAATCCCGGATTCTTTTCCAGGAGCGCGCGGGAGAGGAATCCCCAGCCCGCGCCGAGATCCGCGGCGCGTCCCTTCAGGTTCTCAGGCAGGTGTGCCGCCAGCAGGGCGGATCCGGGGTCGATGCCGTCCGCGCTGAAAACCCCGGCCTCCACGGTGAAATCCGTGCCCGTGATCTTGCGCGGCTTCCCGGCGTCCCGCCACGCGGCCAGCGTCTCCCCCTTCCAAGCCCCGTTTTTCTCCGCATGGAAGACCCGGCACTTGTGCTTGGATAGGGAGGAAACCGCTCCCGCGGCTTCCGCCAGTTCTTTCTCGAAGCGGGCGGCACCGGCCGTGTTCGCCATCGCCGCCAGCATCATCCCGCCCGACTCCAGCAGGTCGTGGGCTTTTGCAAAGGCAGCCAGGATCTCATCCCGGGACTTCCCGGGCAGCAGGAGCACCAGCGGCCAGGTCCCGGCGGGCTCTTCCGTCAACGCGCGGCCGGTCTTGCTCCATGCCGCGGCGAGCGGGAAATGCGGCTGCCAGCCGGTGATTTCCGGCCATTCCCGGAAATCCGGATGCGGTTCCGCCCCTAGGAAAAGCGCGCGCGGCGGGATGGCGACGTCTCCCCGTGAAAAGGGGAGGAGGAGCGTTTCCAGGGCGGGGTTCACGGCGCGGAGGATGCACGCGCGGAGCTCCGCATGCGAAGCAGGAAAAACCCCGGGGACCCCGGCCCCTGCGGCAGCGGGGTGCCGTTTGGCTTTTCTCTTCGCCAGGGGTCTGAAAGTATGAGGCGAATACCGAGAAGCCGGCCCGCTAACATAGAATCCAAATTTGCCATGAAACCCATCCTCATGCTTCCGCCCCTGGTGGCGCTGGCGGTTTCCGCCCTGTGGCTGGGTTCCCGGCACCGGTCCTGCTCGATTCTGGAAGAGGAAAACGAGGTCTTGCAGGACCGGATCGAGGCGGCTCGCCGGATATCCCCCGAGGAAGGCGCTCCCTTCACCCGGGAGCGCGGTGCGGGCCGGCGGGAAACCGCGGGAAAAGGCATCGACTGGAAGGAACTGGCCCGGCTTGCCGCCCTCTCGGGAGGGGGCGGGGACATCGCCCACATGAAGGCCGTCATCGCCGTGCAGAAACAGCTCCAGGAACTTTCCGCCGACGAACTGATCGAGGGCCTGGACCGGATTGCGGGGATGGAATTTTCCGCCGACGCCCGGCGCGAGATTGAATCGATGTTCATCGGGGCGCTCGCCCAGAAAGATCCGGAGCGGGTGCTGGAGCGATATGCCGACCGTCTGGATAACCGGGGATTGCAGTGGCAGATTACCTCCGCCTTCCAGGCCTGGGCCCGGAAAGACGCCGCCGCCGCGGCGCTCTGGATGGACCGGCGGATCGGGGAGGGGAAGTTCGAGGTTAAGTCCCTGGACGCCGGGAATTCCCCCCGCCTGCGCTTCGAGGCCGGCTTGGCGGGGGTGCTGCTGGAGAGCGATCCCGCCGCCGCCGCCGCCCGGATCGCCGCATTGCCGGAAGACCAGCGGGCGGAGGTTTTCAGCCAAGGAACTTTCACGCTGAAACCGGGTACGGAAAAAGCCTACGCCGAAGTCGTCCGTGCCCAGGTACCGGAGGGGGAGCAGGCATCGGCGCTGGCGCGTCCCGCCGGCCGGCTGCTGTCGCAGGGAGGCTACGCCAAAGTGGGCGATTTCCTCGGTGCGATCGATGCAAGCCGGGGGGAGCGGGCCGCCGTCGTCGAGGAATCCCTCCGCATTCACATCGGCAGGGGCAGCGAGCAGAAAACCAGCGTCGAGGAAAGCCGCGAGTGGATTCTTCAACAAGCTCCTGAGGATGCCGGCCGCCTGACCGGCGTCGCACTCGGTCAAATGACGGAGTGGCAAGATTATCCGGAGATGGCGGAGCGCGCGCTGGAGTACCGGGACAGCGGCGGCGGCGATGATGTCCTCGTCGCCTTCCTGCAAAGCGAGGCCTCCCGGAACCATCGGGAAGAAGCCGTGAAGCTCCTTGAAAGGATTTCCGATGAAGCGAAGCGGGAGGAACTCCGCAAGAGCCTGGAGGTGTCCGGCGGCATCCGCTCGCACACCCGGGTCGTCCCGGCCCGCTGATCCATTTTCCCCCCGCCCATGAAAGCTTCCCTGCTCCTTGCCGCGCTCATCCTTCTCGCCGCCGCGCTGCTCGGCTGGCGCGGCGGCGGCCGTCTCGCCGCCGCGAAGGAAACCCATGCCCGCCTCGTCCGGGAGGCGGAGTCCCTGGGCATCTCCTCCGCCGCGGCGGAGGGCAAAGGCGGGTTTTCCAGGGACATGAAAACCCGTCGCGGGGGCGCGGAAGACAAGGCGGCCCAAGCGAAGGCCTTCGCTGCCAGACTCGCCGCCTTCGCCCGGGAAATGAAGGAACTGGAAAGAAAGGGCGAATCGCCCGATGCGGAAGTCCAGAAGCGCATCTTCGCGCTGCTGGACGAAATGCTGAAGCTCGATTCCTCCCAGCTCGAAATGCTGGTCGGGGAATTGCGTGCCGCGCCGGATCTCGATGACGATATGCGCCGCGGCGTCGTCGGCCTGGCCATCATGATGCTGGCGAACGACCACCCGCGGGAAGCCCTGGCCCTCTTCACGGAATCCTCCGACCTGCTCGGGAAGGAAGGGGCGGGACAGCATGTCGTCGCCTCCGCGCTCTCGAAATGGGCGCGGGACGAACCGATGGCCGCCCTGGAGTGGATCCGGGAGAACCAGGAGAAACACCCGGATCTGGTGAACGAGGATACGAAGCGCTCGGTGGTGGAGGGGGCCGCGCGCGTGGACCCGCGGCTCGCATTCCAGCTCGTGGGCGAGATCGGCCTGAAGGAGATCCGGAACGCCGCGGATCGGATCGCAGGCACCGCGGAGACCCCTGCGGCGCGCACCGCCGTGATCGGGGCGATGCGGGATCACCTGAAGGGCGTGACCGATCCGGAAGCCCGGCGGCAGTTTCTCCAGGGAACCATGGGCAAGCTCGGCGGCATGGCGATGAACGGAGGTTTCGAAGCCTCCGCCGAATGGGTGGACAAGGCCTCGCTCGGCGAGGAGGAGCGGGCCGCCTTCGCGGACGGCCTTTCTTCGTGGGATGCCGCGGAGGACACCGGCAAATGGATCCTCTGGATGGAGGGCAAGGTGCCGGAAGACCAGTACAAGCGGAAGACCGAGGAACTCGTCCGCGGCTGGGCCCGCTCGGACTACAAGGCGGCGGGGGAATGGATCGGTACCCGCGAGGACGGCCCGGCCCGGCGGATCGCCGTCCGCGGTTACGCCTTGGCGGTGGCTCCCTACGAGCCCGCCTCCGCCGCCCAGTGGGCGGAGACGCTGCCGCAGGGAAAGGACCGGGACGAAACCCTGCAAACCATTCATTCCGAGTGGAAAAAGAAGGACGGGACCGCCGCCGCGGAGTTTGCCCGTAAACACGGTTTGGCCCCTTGACGGATTTACCTGTCGATTTGCCGGATTTTCCCTGATAAGCCCTCGGAAAAGCCCGGATGTCCTCCTATTCCGAAACTCGCGATCTGTTGCTCGTGGATGATCATCCGATCATCCTCGTGGCGGTGAAGGCCTTGGTGGAATCGAAGATGCAGGGCTATCGCCTGCACTGCGCCTCCTGCCAGGCGGACGCCGTGGAAATCGCCCGGAGGGTGAAACCCGCCGTGGCCGTGATCGACATGGTTTTGCCCGATGGCGACGGTCTGGACCTGATCCGCAAACTCAAGGAGATATCCCACGATTGCAAGATCCTCGTCTTCAGCATGCAGTCCGAACTCCGGTATGGTCCCAGGGCATTGAAGGCCGGGGCCTCGGGCTATCTCATGAAAGGCGACCGCGTGGCCGCCCTCTTCGAGGCCCTGCAGATGATCGAGGCCGGACGTGTCTATTGTTCGCCCGCGCTGACCGACGAGATGATGCGGAGTTGGTCCAAAAATCCCGCCGCCGGGATCGATACCCTTAGCGACCGCGAATTCCAGGTCTTCCGCTTGATGGGCGAGGGGCGCTCCACCAAGGAAATCTCCAAACTCCTGGAAATCAGCACCAAAACCGTGGACAGCCACCGGGAGAACATGAAGGCGAAGCTGGGTTGCTCGAACAGTACCGAGCTTCTGCTGCAAGCTCGCGATTGGCTCGGCATTGCAAACGGCAATGCACGCGAAGCCTGACCCGCGGGCCGGAGCGGAGATGGGAATTTCTCCGATGGCCGCAAGGATTCGCTTTTGTTAGCCTCTCTTTTTCAATAACGGAGAGTTATCCGTGTCCGATTTCCCCCCTCCCCTTCATGATCCCCTACACCGAGCGTGATACCGACCTCAACTTCCGCCCCCCTTTTCGCATCACGGGCGTGGAGTCCCTCTCGGTGGTCCGCAAGATCGACGGTGACGAAGCCCAACGATGGGTGGACGAGACCTTGAACTGGAGACCGGCGGGTGCGGAACCGGAGGTGAAATTCACCGCCCTGCCCTTCGCTTTCGTTATCTTCATGAAGATGGAGGAGATGCGCTCCATCGATCCGCCGCATGATGATTGGGGAGCGGTTTCCGAATCGGAGATGGTGGTCACCCTTCCGGTGGTCGCGTGGGACGGCGGGCTGCCCTCGATCAAATTCTACCCCATCGTGCTCTGCCTGGATTCCTCGCCTGCCTTGATCAGCGGCCGGGAGGCCTTCGGCTTCCCGAAGATCATGGGGCAGGTGGACATCGGTGCGGACGCCGCGGAAGCGCGCTGCGAAGTCTCCGCCAAGCCCGGCCAAGCGGCCACCACGCGGAACGGCCGCCTGCTGGCCCTGCTGCGAACTTCCGGAGGGGAGGAGAATGCCCCCGCTCCGGAAGAACCCTGCTCCTTCGCCGCCAAGCTGGCGGAAACGGTGAAGGACGAGCTTTTCGGCGAAGCCGAGCCGGGTTTCCTCGACCTGCTCTGGAAGACCGATTGGGGCGATGTCGCCCTTGATTTCATCTTCGGGCGCCTGGTGGACATGTTTTCCGAACTGGAATCGACGCAGGAGTTCGTCTTCCTGAAGCAATTCCGGGATGTGAGTGTCCCCGGGGCGGCCTGCCACCGCTCCGTGGCCACCAGCGAGATGACCTTCTCCAATCTCACGCATTTGAGCCGGGACTCCGGCGAGTGGGAACTGGTGGTCCCGCAGTTCCGCAGCAGTTCGCTGCTGCACCGCATCGGCCTCGTTTCCGGGCCGGTCGGCGCCCCGCTGCGGGCGAAGTTCGAGTTCGATCTCTCCCTCGGCAGGAAAATCTGGTCCACTTGAAGATGCTCACGGCTGGGCACATCCGGAACGAGGCCGGGACCCCCGCGGAGGAGTCCCCGCCCTGGTGTCTCTGGCAGCAGACGGAAGGCGCGCCGCGGCTCCTGCCCGCCGAAGCCGCGGCCGAAAGCCGGGATTTCCTCAAGATCCTCCTCGCCCGCGCGAGCCGGATCCTGGAGGAGGCCCCCGGCATCCTGATGGTGCTGCTGCCCGGCGGGACCGGGGCGGAAGGCACTGCGGCCGGCCTGCTGGAGGGCCTGGCCGCCATGGGCATGGACGGGCTGTTGATGGACGAGCGGACCGCGGGCATGCTGCCGCCGCCCTATCGCACGGAGCGCATCGGTTTCCTGCCCGGTCTCCTGGCGGAGCCTTTTTGCGCGCATCGCCTGGAGCTGGAGAAGCCCGTCGCGGAGGAGGTGGCACCGCCGGCGCGGGCGGACCTGTGGCATTGGATCCGGGAATACGTGGAGAAGAACCGCCATGCTCCGGAAGTCCGGCAGATCTGCATCGCAGGGCCGGCCGGAGCGGGGAAATCCCACTTCATTGGAGCCCTCTGCTCCTGGCTGGCCTCCCGCGAAATGCGGGTCGCGCGGGTATCCTGCCTGCCCTCGGATGTACCGGGGACCTTTTCCGCCTGGCGCGAGCTGCTCGCGCAGATGGGCGGGGACCGGGTGCCGGAGACGGTCCGCGCCCTCGGCTCGGAACTCACGCTCGACGAGACACTGGTGAAAAACCTCGTCCGTTTCCTGGCGCAGCCCGTGCGTGCGGACGCCGCGGTGGACAGCGGCCTGACCCCGCTCCAGCACAAGGACATCCTGCCGGAGTTCACGGCGAGCGTGTTGGCCCGGCTCGCCGCGGACCGCGCGACCGCCGTGGTGGTGGATGATATCCAGTGGATGGACGAAGGCAGCCTGGGCGTCATCGCCGCGCTGGCCCGCCAGCAAGCGTCCTTGCTGCTGGTGCTCGGGCGCCGCGGCCAGCCCGCGCCGGAGGACATCGCCCTGGGCCCCCTTTCGCCGGAGGAGCACCGCCATCTGCTCGCGGAACTTTCCGGCTTCGAGCGCATCACCGACGAGCTTAACCAGGAGATCCACCGCATCTCCGGCGGCCTGCCGCTCGTATCGCGGGAAGCCATGGCCGTGATGGGCAAGCGCCGCCGCCTGCTGGGCATGGGCGGCACCCTGGACCTCGCCCCGGGGAGCGAGGCGGGCGGCTCCGGCACGCGCGGGGAAATGCCGCTGACGGAGCGTTTCCGGGATCTTTCGCCGCGCTTGCGGGCCCTGCTCGGGGCCTGCGCGGTGTGGCGGGAACCTTTCACCCGCCAGCAGGCGGAACTCACCGCCCTGGCCTGCTCGCCGGGCATCGATTTCAAGGCCTGCTGGGAATCGCCGCTCCTCGGCGAGTTCATCGTGGCCGTCCCCCGCGCGCGCGGTTTGTTCGCCTTTTACCATGACCTGCTGCGGGAGGCCGCGCTCTCGCTGCTGCCGGACCGCGACCGCGTGGCGGGCCACGGGGCCGCCCTGGAGTGGATGACCGCGAAACCGGAAGGGGAGTTTTCCCCCGCGGAGGCGGCCTTCCACGCCAGGGAATCCGGCCGGGACGAGGAGGCGATCGGGCTCTTCGACCGGGCGGCCCGGGCCGCGCTGGGCCGCTTCGCGCTTCGGGAGGCCCGGGAGGCGGCCCGCGCCGCCCTGGAACTCGACCGCTCCGAAGAAAATCCGGCCGACCCCGTCGGCCTCGCCCGCCGTGCCCGGCTGCTCCAGACCGAGGGGGAGGCCGCCTTTCACTGGGGCATGGTGGAGGATGCCGTGGCGCTGCTGGAAAAGGCGCTGGTGCTCTACGGCGTGAGCCCGCGGCCCGGAGAGTTCCCGCTTGGAGCCGGGGTCCTGTGGCGGCATTTCCGCCTCTTCGCCACCGGCCGGCCGAAGACGGCATCCACCGCCTCCCCGCTGCTGGAAGGAGCCGCTCGCGCCGCCCTGATGCTGGCGGAGATCGCCTATTTTCAGAACGACCAGAAACGCTCCGCCGAGTGCTGCATGACGGCGTTGGACCTCGCCTCCAAGAACGGCGAGAGCGCGGTGCTCGCCTCCCTCTGTGCGGCCATCGCCTGCCCCATGTCCGGCAAGCGGCCCCGCTGGCTGGCCGAGCGCTACCGGAATATCGCCCGCGCGATGATCGGCCGCGTCGGCGACCATGCGGAGAAAACCTACATCGAGCACGTCGGCTGCCTGGTCGATCTGGACAAGGCGCGCTGGCAGGAGGCCCGGGACCGCGCCGCGGGGAACGTGGGCTACTGGCGCTCCCACGGCCATGGCCGGCGGGTGGAGGAAGCCGCCACGCATGCCTTCTACGTCTCCTATTTCCAGGGCGACCTGCGGAAAGCCGCGGAGTGGGCCGCGATCCTCCATGATTCCGCCCTCAAGCGCACCGACCGCCAGTCCCGCACCTGGGCGGCGATGATGGGCAGCCTGCACTCCCTGGCCTGCCTGGGCCCGAAGGAGGCGGAGAGCCGGTGCCGCCGCATTGCCAACCACGGCGGGGATGCGATCACGCAATCCTCCATCCATGTCATGCTCGCGATCTGCGCCTGGCGTGCGGGGAACCCCTGGCAGGCGATGGAGCGGCTGCGGGATGCGGAAGAGCTGGCGGGGATTCCCGCCCCGGTTTCTTCCACCCAGTTCCTGCTCGCGGATGCCGCGGTCCTGCTGGGGGAGATGCGGATCTGGGGACCGCCCGAGCTTTCGGAGGATCCGCAGTTCGCGGGGTTCACGCGCCGCTTCATGGGGCGGGCGGAGCAGTTCGCGCGGAGCTTCGCGATCGGTGTGCCGATCCTCCATTGCGCCCGCGGGCTCCACGGCCCCGGCGGCAGGGGGGATTTCGGGAAGGCGGAGCGGGCCGCGGCACGGCTCGGAGCGCGCTTTTTCCAAGCGCGGGCGCGGTGTTTCCAAGGCGTGCGGACGGGCGGCGAGAAGGTTCTTGAGGACGGGCTGGAACTCCTTGCGGAGTGCGGGGCGGATGCCGAGGCGGCGAGGTTCAGACAGCTATTCTCGAAACATGAGCGATCCGCGTGAACATGTCGTGATCCTGGGCGGCGGGGTCGGCGGGTGTGTCGCCGCGTACTGGCTCTCCGCCACCCCGGAGATGCGCGCGAAGTACCGCGTGACGCTCTACCAGGCCGGCTGGCGCCTGGGGGGAAAGGGTGCGAGCAGCCGGGGCGGCGGGGAGACCCGGCGCAGCGAGGAGCACGGCCCGCACGTCTGGTTCGGCTTCTATGAGAACGCCTTCAAGACCCTGCGGCAGTGCATGGAGCGGCACAAGGAGCTGGGCTTCGCGGTGGGCGATTGCACGGAGTGGGACGAACTTTTCGAGCCCTCCCGAGAGGGCGTCTTCTACCACGAGGGGAAGGACGGCAAGTGGTATCCCTGGAAGATGGACCTGGAGGTCTATCCCGGCACGCCGGGGGATGGCACGCCCTGCCCGGATATCCGCAGCACCCTGTGGCGGATGGCCGACCACATGGCGGCGAACGTGCGCGCCACCGGCATTTTCGGCTCGGTCATGCTGAAGGCGCTGGGCTTCGCCAGCCGGTTCCTGGAGCGCCCGATCAAGCCGCTTCCACCCGGAACCTGCCCGGCCGGCGTGAATCCCGGCGACCCGAAGGGCGAGGCCGGGGCCTACTCCCTGGGGCTGGTGAATCTGGCCGGCAGCGAGCAGCTCTGGTACGGGGAGCTGATCGTCGGCCGCCTGCTGCGCTGGGCGCTGGATTACGCGGGCTGGAATATCCGCCGCCTGGCGCGGAAGAAAGATCTTTCCGAGGACGACCAGCGCGAGCTCTGCCTGGCGGATCTCTACCGGACCTGCCTGCGCGGCGCGCTGGTGGACGTGCTGGTGCGGGACAAGACCTTCAAGGACCTCGACCGCGAGGAATTCCTTGACTGGCTGAAGCGGCACGGGGCCGCCTACCACGATCTCAAGCACTCCCCCTACCTGCGCGGCTACTACGACACGCCCTTCGCCTTCTCCGGCGGCAAAGCGCACGACACCGCGAATGCGAATTTCGCCGCGGGTGCGGCGCTGCGCGGGTTCTTCCGGATCTTCTTCGGCTACAAGGGGGCCTACGTGTACCGCATGACCCTGGGCATGGGGGAGTGCGTCTTCGTGCCGCTCTACCGCGTGCTGAAGGAGCAGGGGGTGAAGTTCGAATTCTTCCATAAGGTGGAGAAACTGGTGCCGGATGCGGACGGCAACCGCGTCGCCTCGATCCATTTCCAGCGCCAGGCCCGGCTGCGACCGGAGGCGGACGAGTATTCGCCCCTGAAGGAAATCACCGTGCCGCATTCCCGGAAAGGGGAGGTGTGCTGGCCGGTGTGGCCGGAACGCCCTTTGGAAGACCAGCTCGATCCCGCCAGCTTGCCACCCCCCGGCGACCCCGGCATGGAGTCCCACTGGAGCGCCCACCGCGGGGAGCCCGTGGTGCTGCGGGATGCCGCGGGGGAGCCTCCAGGCGCGGCGGATACCTTCGACCACGTGATCCTGGCCATCCCGCCGCAGGCTCATCCGCACATCGCGGGCGAACTGCTGGAGCACAGCCCGCGCTACAAGCGGATGGTGGATACCGCCGAATCCATCCGCACCATCGCCTGCCAGTTCTGGTTCTCCGGCGGCGGGGACGGCCAGGACGGCCTGCGTTGGGACGAACACGAGCACTTCTGCGAGCTGGCCTTGGCCGGGGCCGCCCCCGATCCCTTCAATATCGTCATCGAGGCCACGCCGATCCTCCGCACGGAGGCAACCCCCGGCGCGAAGCACCTGGTCTACCTCTGCGGGCCCGCGCCGGACGATCTGGACGAGCCGCCGCCCGGCACCGATCCCGGCTACCCCGCGCGGGAAAGGGCCCGGGTGAAGGAAATCTGCGCCGAGTGGCTGAAGACGAGGTCCCGGCTCTGGCCCGGCATCTGCGGGCCGGACGGCTGCACCCTGGACCCGAAAGCGCTGTACCATCCCGACGCGGAGGCGACGGACGAGGACCGCTTCGCCTGGCAATATTTCCGCATCAATATCGACCCCTCGGAGCGCTACGTCCTTTCCACCAATACCGGCGCGCCGCACCGCCTGGCTCCCTGGGACAGCGGCTTCAACAACCTCGTCTTCGCGGGCGACTGGTGCCGGAACACCATCGACATCGGCTGCGTGGAATCCGCCGTCACCTCCGCCATGCTGGCCGCGAACCACATCTCCGGCTTCCCGGCGAAGGCGGTGATCGAGGGGCAGCAGTACGAGTGAAGGCTTCCATGCCTCCATTCACGTTCCGGCAGTCGGGAGGATGCCGCGGAAGCTCCGCTCCACCGCGGCTTCCGCCTCCTCCAGGGAGCGCTTGAACCTGCCGTCCCCGCTTTCCTCGAAACCCACCCGGATGGATTCCGGAGTGCCGAGTCCGATGAAACCGAACACCGCCTCCAGATGGGGGTCGAGGAAATTGAGGTGCGCGTTCGGCCCGCCGGGTTCGTAGCCCGCGGTGCCGGTGGCGGTGATCAGCAGCACCGGCTTCCGCGGCAGCAGCGGCAGGTAGGGGTCGCTTTCGTCGTCCTTGAAATCGAAGGTCCTGCCCACGCGCACGATCTGGTCCAGGTAGGCCTTCATCTGCGCGGGCATGCCGAAGTTGTACATCGGCACGCCGAGCACGATCGCATCCGCACGGAGGATCTCGCCGATCAGCGTTTCGCTTTCCTCCAGGGCCCGGATCATTTCCGGAGTTCGGCTTTCCGGCGGGGCGAAGGCGGCGGCAATCCAGGCCTCGTCCACGGGGGCGGGAGAACGCAGGCCGACATCGCGGTCGATGATTTCCGCGGCGGGGCGGGCTTCCTTCCACAGCGCCGCGAAGCGGGCGGTGAGGCGGCGGGTGACGGAGCGCGTGACGCGCCCGCTGGCATTGATGACAAGCAGCGATTTCATGCGGGCCCAGCATGCGCCCGTTTCTCCCGCCTTGCTTCGTCGCAAGGTTGTGACCCGCTCACGGAAATGTGATCAGGGGCAGGGCTTGCCCTGGCGCTCCAGATAGGCCTGCCCCCAGAGCGTGAGCTGATCCATCACGGTGGAGAGGGCGCGACCGTGTTCGGAGAGCGAATACTCCACCCGCGCGGGTACCTCCGCATAGACGGCGCGCTCGATCACGCCGTCCGCCTCCAGTTGGCGGAGCTGGACGGTCAGGGCCTGCGCCGTCACGTCCGGCAGCGCGGATTGGATCTGGGAAAAGCGCTTCGTACCCTCGTTCAGCTCCCACAGGATCATCGGCTTCCAGCGGCCGCGGATCACATCGAGCGCGGCGCGCACGGGGCACTCCTCGCGCAGCGGGTCGATCTTCTGCTCGTAAGCGCGGAGGTCCTTCACCCTGCCAGGCTAAGCGGCCTCTCCCGCGGCGACAACCGGATTCCCGCCGCGGGCGCGCCGCCGCACGATCCAGCCGAGGAAGAAGAGGGAGGAAAGGATTCCGGCCGCGTAGCAGGTGAGCTGGTTGGATTGGGAGAAGAGGATCGGGCGGCTCAGATCGGGGTAGATCGCCTCCGGGTAGAGAGGCTGCTCCCTGCTCCAGGCCCACCATCCGGCGAGCAGCCCGCAGGCCTCCGTGAGCAGGATCAGGCAGGGCACGATTTTCAGCAGGGTGCCGGGTGCGAGCTTGGGGCGGCTGCCCGCGCGCGCCAGGAACAGCGCCGCCAGCCCGAGCACCAGCCCGGGACCGATGGATGCGCGAAAGGCCCAGGCCGCCGCCAGCAGGGAGTGATTTTCAATGCCCCACAGCGGGTCGTGATAGAGCGTGAAATGCTCCGGTGCGATGCGGACGAGATACTGATCGTGCAGCAGGCAGTAGAGGAAGACCTCCGCCCAGATGCCGAAGATGATGGTGTAAACCACGGAACGCTTCTCCCGCAGTAGCGGGGCGGCGGGCAGGCTCAGCAGGCGGTGCATCTTCCGCGTAATCTGGCGGATGGCGGCATGGCGCGCAATCCCGCTTTCCGTAGGCGGAAAGCGGGATTTCCACGGCGAGCGGGGATCTGCTAGATCGTGCCATGCCCGAGCCGCAGTCCCGTTTCATCGACCTGGCTACCCGCCCCTTGGCAGGCAGGGCGGAGGAGGAAACGCTGGCGCGCGGCGAGCTGATGGACAGATTGGCCCACTCCGGCTCCGCGGCGGGGGATGATGATCTGGAAACGGCGGTGAGGGAGTTGGAGAAGAAGGCCCCCGCCGTGCTTTGGAAGCGGGTGCTGGCCGGGGCCGCCGGGATAGTGCTGGCGGGGCTGGTCCTGGTACCCTTGCTTCTGCTTGCTTGGGATGAGGCGGAAAGAGTGGGGGTCTCTCCCGGGATGTACGCTTTAGCAAAGCCGCAAAAATGGCAGGCGCGGCTCACGCAGGGAATGACCCCGGAGAAGCAGGTCTTCCTCCTGCGGAACACGGAGATCATCTATCGCGAGGATGTTTCCGATTGGTTCCGCAGCCGGGCGAAACAGCTTCCCGTCGATCCGGTGGATTTCGAGGAGCTTCTGTTGGAGGAACTTAGCAACGGCCGCTTGAATCTGCCCGAACCTTTTGCCTACGGCAGGTCCATCGATCCCGACAACGGTCTGTGGGCCTTGGCCGAAGCGAAGCAATACGCGTGGAGGCTCAACTCGCTGCGTTATTCCGCGAAGTCCAGGGCAACGATACCGAGCAGGCCGGAGTACCGGAAGGCGGTCGCTCTTTTTGAAGAAGCGGCGGCGGCTCCCGTGATCACGGGCCGGCTTCAAGACCGCAATGCCGAACGCGTGAAGATGCTCCCGGTTCCACGGGATTTGGCCGAGCTGCGGGATCACCACGCTTTTGCCTGGATGCAGAAGGATTGGGGCAAGCTGAGGAGCACCGTTAGAATGATCCTACAGGCTCGTGCAGAGGACTTGGAGGCGCGTAAGGACACAGCCGGGCTAAGAAATTTGATCCGGGATTGGCAACAGATGACCCGGGCGGACCTTCACTTGCCCGGGGAGAGGGTGTCGCTGGTTCAATCGAGATTCGATATTCGGAGCAACGCCGCCATTTTGCACCGGGCGGCAGGAGCACTGGGCCTCTCGGAGGAACAGGAGCGTCTCCGGAAGTGGCGTGAGGAGTGGGATCGCATCGGGCATACGCTCGGAGGCGGAATGCACCACGATCTGCGGCTGCGAGGCTCCACATCCATGGCAGATGCGAGCGATCTCGCGTTCATGGAGGAAGGAGACCTGAAACCCGGCCGCCTCGCGGAGCATGCCTTTGCGGACCGGCTCGCGGTCCTGGCGGGAGGCGCGGTCTTCCTGCTGCTAGCCCTGTGTGCCTGGGCGGCAGCGTGGCGGCGCGGCGGGCCCGTGAAGCGGCTTGCGCACGGGCTGATGCCCCTGCTCCGGCCCGGCGATTACCTCTGGCTCGGCGGCACGGGCCTGGTCTTACCCGCGGTCTGGTACCTGGGACTTATGCGCCTTTCCCCGGCGGGTTGCCGGGACTATTCAATCGTCCTGGGGGATGCGATCCCCTTCATGGGCCGGTGGGGCGGCGTGCTGCTGCTCTCGCTCTGCCTGCTGGTGCAGACGGCGCGCTGGCGGTTGGCGAAGCGCGGAGGTTTCATCGGCCTGCGGCCCGCGGCGCTGTGGCCGGGGTGGCTGGTTGCGGCGCTGGCGGCCCTTTTCATTCCGCTCACCGGTTTGATCCGCTCGAAGCCGGATCTCGATGAGGAATACCTGGCCTGCGCCTGCGCGGTCCTGGGCATCCCGCTGCTGTGGCTGCTCTGGCGGGCGGCGGCCTTGGTCTTCGCGCCGCGGCATGCCGCGCTCGGCGGGGTGATGCTTTGCCGCATGCTGCTCCCCCTCTTCCTGGCCGGGTGCATGGCCATGGCCGGCCTGGCCCTTCTGCTGAAGGCGGAGGAGCGGTCCTGGGTGGCAAGGGACACGATCAGCCGCCCCGATCCCGAAGGTAGCGGCATGTCCCTGATCGAGGCCCGCGCGGAACGGGAGTTCCGCCGCCAACTGGCGGAGGCGATGCGCTGAGGCAAAAGAAAACGCCCGGCCGCGGTCGCGGTCGGGCGTTCGGGAAAAACGATGCGCGGGGAAATCGCGATCAGAGCTTCGGCTTGCCGGCGCGGCGCACGGAGCCGAAACGCTTCTGGAACTTGTCGATGCGGCCCTCGGTGTCCACGAACTGGGCCTTGCCCGTGAAGAAGGGGTGGGAATCGGAGGTGATACCCATCGAGATCACGGAGTGTTCCACGCCGTCGATGACTTCCTTCTTGTCGGAGGACTTGGTGGAGCGGGTGACGAAACGGGCACCGGTGGTCATGTCCACGAAGACGACCGGATTGTATTTGGGATGAAGATCCTTTTTCATGACGTTAGAGGGCCCGGTCACGTTTCCAACGCGGCGGGGAGCGGGAGAATGCACGGCGGGCCCGCCATGTCAAGCGGGCGAAGGGCGGCCGCCAGGGCTAGGACATTCAGATAGGCCGAACCGCGAACGGACGCCCAAGGACGCGCATTTTGAAAAAGACCGGGCTTCTTCGCAGGCCTATCGGCCAAATCCGGCCCGTTTGCAGGGTGCCAGGCGCACGGCCGCTCCGGCCGGAGAAGGTCACGATGCCCCGCGGCTCTTTGGATGCGGGATTCCGAAGGGTCACATCCGGTTGAAAATCAGTGCTTTTCTTGGGTTTTGTCCTCTTTCTGGAGCACCAGATCGATGAAACGGTGGAGGGAAATATTCCGCTCGAAGGGGTGGGGAAGCTCCCGTTCCAGATCGAGTTGGTAGGAATTGTTCCGGCCGGTCTTGACGATCCGGACGAACTCGGTGCGCCCGAGCGAGCCGATCAGCAGGCGGATCGAACGCTCGGTCATGTTCATTTCGCGGGCAAGATCGACCAGACGGAGGCGCGGATTCCGGGCCAGATGAAGCAGAGCATGCCCGTGGCGGCTGAGGAGCGCCCATGGTTTCGGGGTCTTGGTCATGCGGGAAGATTCACCAGCGCAACTGAAATCGGAAGAAAAAAACCGGTAAATTTTTTTTGATTTCGCCTCAAATCGGCGCTTCTGTCGCAATACCGGAAGAAAAATACCGGTTAAAAAACTCAGATATGATTTCTCCCGATTACTCCGAACCGAAAATGCCGCACTGGCCCGCCCTGCTTTCCTACATGGGGGCGCTGGGACGCATGACCGATGTCCGCCTGAACGCCGGCAGCGGCAGCGGCGTCGCGGCACCCGATGCGGCCGATGCCTGGCACCTCTCCCTTCAAGATGCGGATGACCATTGGCTCGTCTCCGTGAGCCGCCCGGCCGATGCGGGGCGACCCGCATGGCGGGAGCCTGTATTGCTCAGCATGCTGGAGGCGATGGAACGCAATCTGTCAGGGAGCAAGCCCTTGCGGGAATGGCCGCAGGCGGTGCAAAAGGCCTGGAATCTGGTGACCGGCCATGCGTGCCGGACGATGAGTCTGGCCGAGGTAGCCGCCTGTGTGGATTTATCCGCGGGCTATCTGGGCGAACAATTCGAGAGAATCCTCGGGTCCAGTTTCAAGAGAATCCTGCGGGATGAAAGGGTGGCCCATGCCTGCCACCTGCTGGAAGCCACAAGCCGCAGGGTCTCGGAAATCGCTCGCGGTATCGGAGGGTTGTCTCTCTCGCAGTTCAACCGCAATTTCGCCGCCGCGACCGGCTTGAGTCCGAGCGAATGGCGGGACCGCCACGCACGGCGTAGCGCCCCGCAAGTCTGGGCCCCGCCGGAGCAGGCCCGGCAATCATCGCCTGCCTGAAGCACTTTCCGCCAGGCGCGGGGCGGAGTGCCCCTGCGTCCGGATCCGCGCCAGGAGTTTGCGCAGCTCTTGGACGGTCTCGGGCCGCGAGGCGGAGAGGTTGTGGCGCTGGCCCGGATCGTCCTTCAGATTGTAGAGTTCCGTCTCCAGGCTGTCTTCGGGCGGGATCGCGTGCTTTTTCTTCCAATCCTCAGGGGCGGGCCGCGCTTCCCCGCTGGCGGCTTCGATGAATAGCCAGTCTCCGCGGCGGATGGCATAAATGTCTTGGTAAGTATTGTGGACCAAAGCGGTGCGCGGGGCTTTTCCCTCCCCCCGCAGGTAGGGCAGGAAATCGTGGGAATCCTCCGCCGAAGCGGGCGGCAATTCGTAGCCGGTCAAGGCGGCGAAAGTGGCCATCAGATCCACTTGGCAGAGGAGTGCGCCTGAGACGCTGCCGGGCTTCGTCACGCCCGGCCAGCGGACCACCATGGGGACGTGATGGCCGCCCTCGTAGATGTCCCGCTTGATGCCGCGGAAGGGGCCGGAAGACCAGTGGCCGTATTTGCGCTCGCGCTCGTAGGCGTAAACTTCCGCTCCGTTGTCCGAAGAGAAGACCACGACGGTATTGTCCTCCAGGCCGGATTCCGCCAAGGCGGCGAGGATCCGCCCGCAGGCATCGTCCGTCTGGGCCACGTAGTCGCCGAAGGGACCGGCCCCGGATTTCCCCTCGAAATCTTCCGTCGGGATGATCGGCGCGTGTGGCGAGGGAAAGGGGACGTAGAGGAAGAAAGGTTGCTCCTGCCCCTTCCGCGAGCGGACGAAATCCTCCGCGCGGCGGGTAATCTCGGGGAGATTGTCATGGAAATTCCAATCCGAACGGGCGGGCCCCGGCCGGCATTCCCAGGAGCCTTCCTTCGGCTTTTCCGGCAGGATGGCTTTCAATCCGGTGTCCGGAGCCTTGGGGAAACGGTCGTTTTCGATCCATGCGTAGGGCGGGAAGTTGATCACGTCGTCGCCGAAATAGTGGTCGAAGCCGCGGTCCAACGGGCCGCCGGGGACGGGTCGGGACCAGTCGAAGTCCTTGTGACGTAACGAATTCCGTGCGGTGCCGGGCTTGCGGATGGCATCCCAATCCCAGCCCAGGTGCCATTTGCCGATGCAGGCGGTGTGGTAGCCTTCCGCCTTGAGCATGGCCGGGAGCGTGAGCCGGTCCTGTTTGAAAACCGGGGGCCCGAAGGAGCCGACGATGCTGTGGAAGTCCCGCCAGTGATGGCGGCCCGTGAGCATGGCATAGCGGGAAGGAGTACAGATGCCCGAGGAAGAGTGGGCATCCGTGAAGCGCATGCCGGACGCGGCCAGTTTATCCAGATGCGGGGTAGAGATCTTGGATTCCGGGTGGTTCGCGCGGAGATCGCCGTAGCCCATGTCGTCCGCGTAGAGGATTACGATGTTCGGCTTCCCGGCGGCCGGGAGCGCTGCGGACAGCAAGGCGAGGCAGGCGATGATTTTCACGGTTCCTGTCATACAGCGGCAGAGGCGGCCGGCATTCAGAAAACGCGTCGCGGCGGGGCTCAAGCGGGGCAACCGGTGCGCTTCCAGATCGGCACGTCCGTTTTCAGGCGGTCGATGGCCTCGGAGAGGAACGCGAGCGCTTCCTTCCGGTGGGATGCCAGCACGCGGATGAAGAGCGAGGCCTCGCCCACGGGTACCGGGCCGGTACGGTGGATGAAGTGCACCGCGGCGCAGGGATGCAGCTCCGCCAGCTCCGCAAAATGCCGGCCCAGGACACGGCGCGCCATCGGCTCGTAGGCTTCGTAGAAAAGGCCTGTCAAAGCCTCCCCGTTTTCCAACTCGCGCACGATGCCCAGGAATTCGACCGACGCGCCGATTTCCCGCGAGGGCAACTCCGCGGGCGGGATGACGATGGGGGCATCCGTGAAATGAATTTCGGCGAGCATGGCTTCAGCCTCCGGAAACGGGGGGGATGACGGCGAGTTCCTTTGCCGAGCCCAGCGGCGTGTCCCATGTCGCGAATTCGCAGTCGAGCGCCACGCGGAGGTCGCGGAGGTCCGCATCCGGCTTCAGGCGGAGCAGCAGCGTGCGCGGGGTGTCGTCCGGGCTGCACGGCAGCTCCTGGCCGGAGAAGCCGAAGACATCCCGCGACTGCGCGAAGGCGAGGACGGTGATGGACATCGGGGAAAGCCATAGCCCCGCAAAGAGCCGGACGCGACCGGAATGTCGGGCATGTATTCGCTTGTGCGGGTGCGATCCCGCTCCTAGTGCGGTGGCGATGATTTCCTTGCAGGAAGCCCGCGACATCATTGCCGGTGCCCTTTTCCCGCTGCCCGCGGAACCGGTGCCGCTGCCCCGGGCAAAGGGGCGCGTGCAGGCGGAGCCGGTGCGCGCGGATGCCTCCTACCCCTCCGGGGACCGGGCGACGATGGACGGCTACGTGGTCCGCGCCGACGCGGTGCCCGGGGAATTTTCCATGGCCGGGGAGATTCCGGCGGGGGCCGTGCCGGAGCGGGGACTGCACGCGGGGGAAGCCATGCGCATCTTCACCGGCGCGCTGCTGCCGGAGGGCGGCGGCCGGGTGATTCCGCAGGAGCAGGCGGAGCGGGCGGGGGAGCGGGTGCTTGTCCCCGCTTTCCCGGAGCAGCCGTTCATCCGGCCTCGGGGCTCCGAGGCGCGGCCGGGGGACGTCATCCTGCCCGCCGGGACGCTGCTCGGCGGCGCGGAGCTGGCCATCCTGGCGCAGGCGGGCGCGGTCTCGCCCGCGGTGGTGAAACTGCCCGCCATCCGCCACCTCGCCACGGGCGGGGAACTGGTGCCGCCGGAGGAGAATCCGCCGCCGGGCAAGATCCGGGACACGAACAGCACCCTGCTGGCTGCCTTGCTTGCGAATCATGCGGAGTCCTTCGCTTCCTCCCGCTGCGGGGACGACCCCGCGGCGCTGGCGGAAGCGTGTGCTGGAGCCTGCGACTTGCTGCTGATTTCCGGCGGGGCCAGCGTGGGGGACTACGATTTCGGTGCGGAGGCGCTGCGGCGGCTCGGTTTCACGGTGCATTTCGACCGGGTGAACCTGCGTCCCGGCAAGCCGCTCACCTTTGCCACCCGCGGGAAACAGGCGGCCTTCGTGATCCCCGGGAATCCGGTTTCACATTTCGTCTGCTTCCACGTCGCGATCCGCCTCGCGGCGGAGATCCTGGCCGGCCGCGGGCCCGCGTGGGCTTTCCTGGATCTGGAGATCGGGGGCGGGGAGCCGCTGCGGCCGGATCCGCGGGAGACCTGCTGGCCCGCGCGGGTGCGGGCCGCCTCCGGTACCTTGGTTGTCAACCCTTTGCGCTGGTCCACCTCCGGCGACACCTTTTCCCTGGCCGGGGCGAATGCGCTGGTGCTCGTGAATGAAGCCTCGCCATCCGGTGGCCGGGCGAAGACGCTCCTGCTAGATCCTTCTTTTTGACGATGTCCGCGCCCGACTTTTCCCACCTGGATGCCGATGGAACCGCCCGCATGGTCGATGTGGGGGCGAAGCCCGTGCAGCGCCGCCGCGCGGTGGCGGAGGGCTTCGTGGAATGCGCGCCCGCCACCGTGCAGGCGCTGCGGGACAAGGCGCTGCCGAAGGGCGACGTGCTGACCGTGGCCCGCATCGCCGCGATCCAGGCCGCCAAACGCACCGACGAGCTGATCCCGCTGTGCCACGGTCTGCCGCTGGACAAAGTGGACGTGGATTTCGAGGTACAGGACGGCGGCGTGGCGATCCGCGCGACCTCCAGCACCTCGGCCAAGACGGGTGTGGAGATGGAAGCACTGGTGGCCGTCTCCGTAGCCGCGCTGACGATCTACGACATGTGCAAGGCGGTGGACAAAGGCATGGCGATCGGCGCGATCCGCGTGGTGGAAAAGATCAAGGAATGAAAGTCGCGCGCCTCACCCTCAGCGACCGGGCGAGCGCCGGGATCTATGAGGACCGCAGCGGTCCGGAGATCGAGCGCGTGCTGGGGGAGTTCATCGCGGAGGAAATCGAGTGGCTGCGGCTGCTGATGCCCGATGACCGGGAGGGCGTCGAGGCCCTGCTCCGCAGGCTGGCGGACGAGGAACGCTGCGACCTGGTCCTGACCACCGGCGGCACCGGGCCATCCCCCCGGGATGTGACCCCGGAGGCCACCCGGGCGGTCTTGGAGCGGGAGCTGCCGGGTTTCGGGGAAATCATGCGCGTGCAGAGTTTCGCGAAGGTTCCCACGGCGATCCTTTCGCGATCCACCGCGGGCACCCGCGGGACCACGCTGATCGTGAATCTTCCCGGCAATCCGAAGGCCATCGGGGAATGCCTGCCGCTCCTCATTCCCGCGATCCGCGAGTGCCTCCGTCACCTGAACGGTGCCTGAGCCTCACGCGATCACTTCCTTCACCACGCGGGAGGGCTTGGTCACGTTGGAAAGGCGTTGTTCCAGCCCTTGGAAGGGATAGGTCAGGCGTTTGTGATCGTAGCCGAGCAGGGTCATCAGGGTGGCGTGGAAATCGTGGGCGCTCACCTTGTTGATGGAGGCGGTGTAGCCGACCGGGTCGGTCTCCCCGTAGGAGAAGCCGCGTTTCACGCCGCCGCCCGCCATCCAGAGGGTAAAGGCGCCGGTGTGGTGGTCGCGGCCGACGAAGGGCATTTCCACGCCGCCGCGGTTCTCGCGCATCGGGGTGCGGCCGAATTCGCCGCTCCATATCACCAGCGTCTCTTCCAGCAGGCCGCGCTGCTTCAGGTCCTTCAGCAGCGCGGCCATCGGGCGGTCGATCTGATCGCACTTCGAGACGAAACCTTGTTTCAGGTCGGTGCTCACGTCGGTGCCGTGGGAATCCCAGCCCCAGTCGAAAAGCTGGATGTAGCGGACGCCCCGTTCGGCAAGGCGGCGGGCGAGCAGGCAGTTGTTGGCAAAGGATTCCCGCCCCGGCTGCGTCCCGTAGAGTTCATGGACGGCCTGCGGTTCCTGCTTCAGGTCGAAGGCATCCGTGGCATGGATCTGCATCCGGTAGGCCATCTCGTACTGGGCGATGCGTGTCACCGTCTCGGGATCGCCGAGTTCGGTGGCGACGCGGCGGTTGAGATCGTTCAGGGCGTCGAGCGTGCGGCGGCGCAGGGCTTGCGAGACACCGTCGGGATTCGAGAGGAAGAGGACGGGTTCGCCCTGCGACCGGCATTGCACGCCTTGGTAAACGCTGGGCAGATAACCTGCGCCCCACACGGATTTTCCGGCGTCCGGGTTTTTCCCGCCGGAGGTGAGCACGATGAATCCGGGCAGATTCGCATTCTCCGAACCGAGGCCGTAGGTGGCCCACGCCCCGGCTGAGGGGGATCCGGGGATCTGGCTGCCGGTATGGAGAAGGAGCTGGGCGGGACCGTGATTGAACTGGTCCGTCCACATGGACTTGATGAAGCAGACCTCGTCGATCACCTGCTCGAAGTGCGGCAGGCGGTCGGAGATCCACTGCCCGCTTTGCCCGGCCTGGTGGAAGGGGAACTGCGAGCCGAGCATCTTCGGCACGCCCTGGATGA
>CBFGVD010000002.1:0-26980 GCA_965651965.1 uncultured Verrucomicrobiaceae bacterium
CCGTACACCACGTAGGTGCCGCCTTCCGCGCCCGCATCGCCCGCGGCACCCGTCGCGCCGATGTCGCTGCTGGTCCACGGCGGCGGCAGGGGCAGCAGCGGGGCGGGATTCACATACACCTTGCCGACGGCCTGGTAGCCCGCGCTGTCCTGGATGCGGTAGTTGTAGTGGTCGTAGCCGGAGCTGTAGTTCGGCGGCGCGTAGTAGAGGATCTGGCCTCTGCCGGAGGGTCCGGTGCCGGGCGAGAGGACGACCAGCGCGCGCTTTGCGGAGGCGCTGTCCGTGGAAAGCAGGGAGACCGCTTCGCCGTTGCTGTCGCTGTCGTTCGCCAGCACGTCGGCAAGGGTGGAGAGGCTGCCCGCGGACATCGTCACCCGGTCGCCGAAGACCCGGGGCGGCAGGGGGAAGGAGTAGGCTCCCAGGTTGTCCAGGATGCCGCTCTTGGAATTGCGGTGGTTGATCATCTTCGCCAGTTCGGAGCTGGAGAAGCGCGCGAGACTATTGTCCGACATAATCGTCGGCCCCTCCGGCTTGCCGCCCCCCTCGTAGTGGCTGGAGCCCCAGTTGTGCCCCAGTTCATGCCGCCAGGCGGAGAGGAAGTCGCCGCTGGAATTGGCCCCGGTGATGTTGTAGCGGTTCGAGGTGCCGATGGCACCCACCCAGGCGAGACCGCCGCCCACGCCCGGCCGGATCAGGGAGGCCACGTCGTGCGCGCTCGCGCCCAGCACGGGCGGCAGCACGCTGTTCCACTCGCTCTTGATCTTGTTGAGCAGGGCGCTCCAATCCGAGGTGGTGGAGGAGGGCATGGCCTGGTACGGGCATTTCGCCGCATCCGTGCGGATGACGATGCGACCGAGGCGATGAAGGATCGCCGCGTCCCGCAGATAGACGATGTTCGCCTTCATCGTGCAGAACTCGATCATGTCGATGGCGCTCGCGAGATCGGAGCCGACCGCCTGCCATTCGCGGTAGCTGGCATCGATGCCAAGTTCCGCGGCGCGGACGGCGGACCCCGCTCCGCCCGCGCCGACCCCGCTGGTGGGGTACACGTTCGGGGTCCAGTTCGCATTCCCGCCCGCGGAAGCGGTGGTGCCGCTGGAGGACCAGGTGGTGCCGTCCTCGAAGACGACGTAGGATAGGAAGTTGCCGTTCGCCTTTTGATAGCCCGCGGCGATCGCGCCCGGACGGGCCGCGACGGTGCCGATGTAGGTGCGGGGGACGTCCGCGGTGTAGGGGGTGAAGGCTCCGGTGGAATCCTGCACCTGGACCTCGTAGTTCGCGCTGCGGATCGGGTGCAGAGAGAATTCGACCGTGAGCGAGGTCGAGCCGTTGGTGAGCGTGCGCGTCACCGTGGCGGGCGGGGCCTGGGCCGCGGCGAAGCGGGCGCAGAGCAGGAGAAGGCAGAGGACGAAGGGTTTCATGGGGCTTTCCGGGAGAGGCGGCGCCAAGAGTGCGCACCATGGCCATCATCCCCGGTCGCCGCGGTCGCGGGAAGTGGGCAATTCTGCCAAGACTTGTTCGGCAGCCGGTAGGCGCTCCGCCGGAAAGCCGCAATGGAAGAAAACCGGCAAACTTGCCGGGAGGCTCACTTCGAAGGAACCCCCGCCAGAACCGGCCCGATGATCTCCAGCTTGAGCGCGCGGATCGTGCCTTCCGCCTGGAGCACCGGAGCGTCTTCCTCCGGGGACCACTCCAGGATCACGGCCTCCGCCAGTTGCAGGCATGCCCGCCTGAGCCTCTCGGTCTGGGCCGGATCCGGGCTGTGGCTTTCCAGGATTTCGGCGAGCCGTTCATCCGCGTATTCGACCTGCGAATCCGTGAGCTTTTCCAGGTTCGCGCAATGGGCGCAACCTTCCTTGCAATCCGCGATCACCGGTATGCCCGGCGCGGCATCCCCCGGATGCGGAGAATCGGTGGAAAGTCCGGTGGCGTCCTCGATCCTCGCGGCGGACTTGGTGGCGGCGATTCCGAGGGATGCCGTTGCGCTTCCCCCGGGGCCGCCATCCCCGCCTGGAGCGGGGTCCGCGCCTGCTTGCGGGTCGGAGCCGATGGGGCGGGTGAGGAGGAAAACCGCAATGCCGAGAACGGCAAGCGTGGCGAGAAACAGGGGTTTCGAGGATTTTCCGGACATTGGGAAATGGGACGTTAAATGACCCATTTGGGAAATTATGTCAGGAACGGCAATAAAAAATGACGAATCAGGGGAGAATCGCCCGCCCTACTGCTGCCCCAGCAACCAGGAAATGTGCGGGGTGTAGTAATCCGGCTCCAGCAGGAAGGAATCGTGACCCTTCGCCGAGTGCACGGTCAGGTGCATCACGTTCACCTTCGCCTCCTCCAAATGTTTGGAGAGTTCGGTCTGTTCCTCCGGATAAAAACAGAAATCCGAGTCGATGGAAAAAACCAGCCACTTCTGGCCGGCGGCGGCGCAGCGGGAAAAGAGATCGGCAGGGGTTTCCGCATCGCCCTCGTTCGCGCCGTCGAACCGCGACCACATGTCGTTGATGCGGAGGTAGGTATTCGCATCGAAGCGCTTCACGAATTTCTTCCCCTGGTGGAGCATGTAGCTCTGGAACTGGTCCCGCACGCGGTACCAGACCAGGATGTCGTCCGGCTGGACCACATCCTGCCGGGCGCGGCGCTCGATGGCATCCAGGTGGACGAAGGTCTTGTGGGAGATCATCCGCGCCAGCGCCAGGCCGTAGAGCGGGCCGTCGTTATCGTAGTAGTCGCCGCCGTTGAAATGAGGGTCGTTCTCGATCGCGAGGATCTGCTCGAAGAGGATCAGCTTGTTCAGCACCGTCGTCTTGTAGCCGGAGGCGATGGAGATGACGTTTTTCACCCGTTCCGGGAAACGGGTGGCGAAGGTGAGGGCGATGAGGCCGCCGACCGAGGGGCCGACGAGCGCGTGGAGCTTCCCGATGCCGAGGTGATCGAGCAGCTTGGCCTGCACCTCCGCCTGATCCGCCGCGGTCACGTGCGGGAACGCGGAGCCCCAGGGCCTGCCGGTCTCCGGATTGATGGAGGCCGGCCCGGTGGAGCCGTAGCAGCCGCCCAGGTAGTTCGCGCAGACGACGAAAAAGCGGTTGGTATCGAGCGCCTTGCCGGGCCCGATCATTTCCGTCCACCAGCCTTCGTGCATTTCCGGCTGCCAAAGCTGGCCGGTGCCCGGGATGGCGGGATTGTAGCCGCTGGCATGGTGAGAGCCGGAGAGGGCGTGGAAGAGCAGGATCGCATTCGTCCCATCCGCGTTCAACTCGCCCCAGGTCTCGTACGCCAGGGTGGCGGCGGGCAACACGCCGCCCTCGCGCAGGCGCAGGGGTCCATCGCTGATGGTGAAGAACTTTGTCTCGGTATCCGGCACGGCCCGCCGGGTCTAAGGGGAGGGATGCCCCTTGGCGAGTCCAATCCTAGTTCGCCCGCGGGTCCTCCGGGGCTTCCGCCAGCACGCGGTGATAGGGAGAGAGGGAGCGCAGGATGCCGGCCCAGAGATCGCGGTCGTGGGTCTGGCCCAGCAGGTCCGCGGTGGGGCGGGCGGTGATCCAGGTATTCCGCCGGAGCTCGCCTTCCAATTGGCCCGCGGTCCAGCCGGAGTAGCCCACGAAGGCGCGGACCAGCGTTCCGGGCTGGCGGCTGCGGCGGATCGCCTGCTCCACGGGGATGCGGACATGCCATTTCAAGCGCGCGTCCTCCGTCCACCAGAAGGCGGAAAAAGTCAGATGCTCCCGCGAAACGGGGCCGCCCAGGTGCACGGCGATGTTTTTCAGGGGATCAAAGGCCTCTTCCTTGAGGAAATCCCCCACGCTGTGGCCGGTGGGGTGATTCAGGATCAGCCCGAAGGCGCCCTCGGCGGCGGAGTGGTCCGCCAGCAGGATCACGGAGCGGTCGAAGATGCCGTCATGCAGGGAAGGATCCGCCAGCAGGATCTTGCCTTGCAGTTGGATCGGGGCATCGGAATCGGTGTCGCTCATCGGATGCTTGGAAAATAACCGCGGTGCCCGGCTTCGCCAATGGGAAACCGGGGAAGGATTGGAGTGCCGGGGGATGGATTGCAGGCGCGGTGGCGGCACCGCGGGAGCGGTTTCCCGATCCTTCCCTAACGTGAAAACAAGCCCTCCACCCCCGCGTTCTCACGAACCTGTCTAAGGATGCCGATTCCGGGAGTTCCCCCGGTTGCCCGCAGCCCTGTCCGGAATTCCAAAATGAGCTTGTCGCAGCGGTTGATAATGCCGGACCCAGCGTCTAGTGCTCGCGGCGAGCGATGTCGAAGCCGGGATTGAGTATCGAGGCCAGCCAGCGTGCGGTGCCCGAGGTCTCCCTTGGCGGCCGCCTCGCGGGGCTCTCCCTGCCGCGGCAGGTGGCGGTGCTCGCCTTCTGGCCTCTGCTGGAGCAGGTGCTGGCTTTCTGCGTGGGCTTCACGGACCTGCTGATCTCCGGCCGGATCGGGGACGGGAGCGACCGGGTGGCGATCCTGGATGCGATGGGCCTGGGCGGCTACGTGAGCTGGTTTTTCAATATCCTGCAGGGGGCGGTGGCCACCGGGGTGATGGCGCTGGTCTCCCGCGCCACCGGTGCGCGTGATACGGAGCTGGCCAAGCGCGGCCTGGGGCAGGGCGTGTGGCTCGGCATCGCCGCGGGGATGCTTTCCCTGCTTGCGCTCCAGCTCGGCATCCCCGCGCTCATCAAGGGCGTGGGTCTCACCCCGCAGGCGGCGGTGCACGCGGAGGCCTTCCTGCGCATCCTGGCGATCACGGGCCCCTTCAGCGGGGCGATGTTCGCGATCAATGCGGCCCTGCGCGGGGCGGGGGACACGCGCACGCCCTTCATCGGCATGTGCGTGGTGAACGTGGTGAACATGGCGGTGAGCGCGCTGCTGGCGCTGGGACCCGCGCCCTTCGGCGGCCGCGGCGTGGCGGGGATCGCCACCGGCACCCTCTGCGGCTGGATCGCGGGGCTGCTCACCGTGTCCCTGCTGCTGGCGCGGGGCAAAGGGCTGCTGGCATGGAGCCTGGCGGGCCTGAGGATGCACCGCGAGACGATGGCCCGGATCGTTCGCATCGGCGCCCCGCAATCGCTGGAAATCGCCTTCATGTGGGGTATCCACGCCTACGGCATCCACGTCATCGCCACCTTGCCGGGAGAGGGGAATCTGGGCGCGCACATCCTGGCGATCCGGGTGGAGTCCATGAGCTTCCTGCCCGGCTGGGCGATCGCCACGGCGGGGGCGGCCCTGGTGGGGCAGTACCTCGGCGCGGGGTCCAAGGAGATGGCCGTGCGCTCCGTGCGCCTCTGCTGGAAGGCGGCGGCCTGCCTGATGGCCTGCATGGGGATCTTCTTCCTCTTCGGCAGGGACGGGCTGATCTCCCTGATGGCTCCGGACAGCGGCCAGCTCCAGCAGATCGCTTCCCCGCTGGTGCTCATCTGCGCGGTGGCCCAGCCCTTCTTCGCCACCTGCATCATCCTGAAAACCTCCATGCGCGGGGCGGGTGCCACGAATATCGTCATGCGCTGGTCCTTCGGCAGCATGATCTTTTACCGGATCCTGGTCCTCTGGTGGTTCAAGGGCGAGCCGTGGTTCGACCTGCGGGTGGTGTGGATCGTTTTCTCGCTGGATCTCGTCACCCAGGCGCTGGTTTTCGCGTGGGTCCATTTCCGCGGGAAATGGCTGGACGCGAGGGTCTAGGCTGGCGCATTGACCCGTTCCCGCGATTCAATCCCGCCATGTTCATCGACCACATCCGCATCTATGCCAAGGCCGGCGACGGCGGGAACGGAGCCGTTTCGTTCCGCCGGGAAAAGTTCGTGCCCCGGGGCGGCCCGGATGGTGGCGATGGCGGCAAGGGCGGGGACGTGATCCTGGTGGTGGACCCCTCCACGGACAATCTGCGGCAATTCCACTACGACCCGAAGTTGATCGCCAAGAAAGGCGTGAATGGCGGCGGCGTCCGCAAGACCGGCAAGGGCGGCGATACGGTGATCGCGAAGGTGCCCCCGGGCACGGTGGTTTATCGCAGCAATGCCGCCACCGTCCAGGAGGCGGTGGAATTCGAGCGCGGGGACGAGGGGATCGACCTCGAGCCGATCGCCGACCTGACGGAGTACGGCCAAAAATTCGTGCTCTGCAAGGGCGGCAAGGGAGGCCTGGGGAATTCGAACTTCGCCACGCCCACCCACCGCACGCCCACCGAGTCCACTCCCGGCGAGGAGGGGGAATCGGGCGTTTTCTATCTGGAGTTGCGCCGCATCGCGGACGCGGGCCTGGTCGGCTTCCCGAACGCGGGGAAATCCACCTTGCTGGGCAAGCTCTCCCACGCTCACCCGAAGGTGGCGGCCTATCCCTTCACCACGCTCCAGCCGAGCGTGGGGGTGGTGGAATTCGGCGGCTTCCGCCGCTGCACCGTGGCGGACATCCCGGGCCTGATCGAGGGCGCGCACGAGAACCGCGGCCTGGGCCATGAATTCCTGCGCCACATCACCCGCTGCCGGGTGCTGCTTTTCGTGCTGGATATGGCCGGCAGCGAGGGCCGCGACCCGATCTCCGACCTGGAAATCCTGCGCAAGGAGATCCGCGAATACGACGAGGAACTGGCCCGCTTCCCATGGATCGTGATCGCCAATAAAATGGACATGGAAGGTGCGGCGGAGAACCTGAAGGCCTTCGAGCAGCGCTTCCCGAAGGTGAAGGTCATCCCGATCTCCGCCGAGCTGGAGGAAGGGCTGGACGCCCTGAAGCTCTATCTGGACGACGAGGTGGGATACCGGGTCTGATTTTTCAACCATCCACCATGCCTGCCGCGGAGGACGGGGAGCAAGTCGTATTCGTTTACGGTACACTGCGCCGGGGAGCATCCAATGCCGCGTGGATGGAAGGAGCGGCTCATGTCGCGAAAGGGGAGGTGGCGGGGCGGTTGCTTCTCGCAGAGGGTTTCCCGTGCCTGGTTGCCGGTACCGCCCGGGCATGGGTTACGGGAGATGTTTTCCAAGTTTCCCGGGGCCATCTGGAGAAGCTCGACCGGATCCTCGCGGACGAAGCAGGAAGTGACGGGATTTTGCATCGGCGGGAAAGGACGGTTTATCCGGAGGGCCGGCGCAATGCGGCATGGACGGCGTGGGTTTGGGAATGGGAGGGAGACGCGACCGGCTTGAGGGTTCTTCCGACCGGCGACTGGCTCGATATCGAGAGACCGAGACGGGCGCCCTTTCTCACCTTGATCGCGCTCTTCTGCTTTCCCGGTCTCCCGGCCGGATTGGTGGCGGGAGACGTTTCCTTCGGCAGATGGGACGACATGATTCCCAACCTCCTGATTTTTTCACCCGTGCTGGCGTGCATCGCGACCAAACTGGGTCAAGACCTCAGGGAAAAATGGGAGCCCCTGCGCTACGTCGTGTTCTATATTTCTTTGCTCGTAACCGTCCCGCTCGTGGCGGCATTGATCTTGCAATTCTGGAGCCTCTTCCGCTGATGTCCGGAGCAAACGGAGACCCGGTTGTCGAGTCCGGGCTTCAAAAATAGGCATGGAAAACTCCGAACTCGTCTTCGTTTACGGCACGCTGAGGCGGGGCGGGCTGAACTCCTACATGATGGCATCGGCGGATTTCGTCGCCGAAGGCAGGGTGGAGGGAAGGCTCTACCGGCTTCCCCGGGATCCCGGTTTGGTTTGGGGGCGAGGCCGCGGATGGGTGAAGGGAGACGTTTTCCGGGTGGGGCCGGAACTCATGCAGGTGCTCGATGAGTTCGAGGGGTATTCCGCAAGCGGGACGCGGGGCGGGGAATTCCACCGCAAGCGCGTGCCCGTGGAGCTTGGCAAATACTTCCGGGAAGAGACCGCTGAAGCTTGGGTGTATGAATGGGGCGGTCCGGTCGGGAAGGCGAAGAGAATTTCCTCCGGCGATTGGCTGGACGCCGGAAAGCAGGCGAGGTTCCGGTGGGGAATCCTGCTGATATTCCTGTCCGGCCTGTGCCTGTTCGTGCAGTTCCTGACCGGTTTTTATGAGCCTGCCGCAGGGGGGTGGCCGAGGGTAACCGAAGAACAAATCAGGCAGGCCGTTCTCCATGGAACTACGTTTTCGGGCATCTTCGGTGCCGCGATGGCCGAGTACCGGAGGGAAGTGATCCATTGGTCCGGAAGACTGGCGACCCGGTGCTACGCGGTGGCGATGATTGTGTGGTGGGTCCTCATGACGTGAAATCTGCCGCTTCGGATTCCCTGGCACATGGAATCCGTCCTGATAGGTCAGTCCAGCACCCTTGAAGAGATGTCCGAGCCGGAAAGGAAAGAGGAACTCGTCTTCGTCCACGGCAGCCTGCGCCGGGGCGGGCCCGATGCTTCCCGGATGGAGGGGGCGGAGTTCGTGGAAAGCGGGGATGTGGAGGGGATCTTGTACGATATTTCGGGCAACCCGGCCCTCGTGCTCTGCAGGGATGCCGGGTGGGTGAAAGGCGAGTTCTACCGCGTGACGCCCGGGCATCTCGCAGCTCTGGACGAATTCCAAGGAGTGTCCCGGTCCGGCGAGGGAATCCGCCGCCGCCTGCCGGTGGTGGGCTGGCAACCTGTCGGACGGGGCGAAAGGGTGTGGGCATGGGAATGGGGAGGACCGGTGAACGGCGGGCGGCTGATCCGCTCCGGCGACTGGCTGGGCTATATCACCCCGCCTGCCTCGCCGTTTTTCACCTGCATGGCATTCGGTTGCCTGAGTGTCGGACCGGTTGCCGGGATAGGCGCGATATTGGTATATTTCAACTTCTTGTGGTCGCTGCCGGGGGGGGCTCCCAACCCGTTCGCGGTGGGCGCGATGTGCCTGCTCTTCGCTCTTTCGGCCGTAGCCCCTTGCGCGGGAATCTATGCGGGATTCCGTGGCGGGCGCAGCCGGGAGCGCTGGGCGATTTTTCGGGGAATCGTCCTGATCCTCCTTCTTGTGGAGATCCTATTCGGTCTTTGCCTTCTGTCATTAGCTGTCGCGCCGTGAATCAAACAGATCTCATGGGGGTTTGCGTCCTTGCTGCCTAGCTTCCAAGGGGAGGCCGCGGAGAGATCGGGGTTTGGCTGGGCGGGGGGCGGAAATTCGGTCATTGTCTTGCGCATCCATGGCCGCGGGGGAAAATGACGCCGAACTCGTCTTTGTTTACGGCACCTTGCGCCGGGGCGGATCGAATGCCTTCCGGATGGAGGGGGCGGAGTTCGTTTCCGCGGGCGAGGTGGAGGGGCGGCTCTACGCCATCTCCTGGTATCCGGGCTTTGTCCCCGGGGCCGGTCTCGGGCAGGTGAAGGGGGATGTGTTCCGGGTGGCACCGGAGCAGATGCGGGCGCTGGATGAATTCGAAGGCCTGTCCGCGGGGGAGATCGAGGGCAGCGAGTATCGGCGGGTGAAAGTGCCGGTGCTGCTGGACGGGGTGGCCTGGGAGGAAAGCCACCGCGCCTGGGTTTACGAGTGGATCGGTCCGGTGGAGGAAGGGAGGAGGATTGTATCCGGGGATTGGCTGGAGGTGGAGGAAGCGAGAGAGACCGAGGTAGCGGTGGACGACGAGGAAGGAAGGGACGCGCGGGACGTGCGTCCGACGACGCAAGGGTAGGACCCGCCGCAAGAAAGGTAGGGACGCGCGTCCCGCGCGTCCGCGAAGCGAGAGTAGGGCTTGCCCCGAGAGAAGGTCCACGGTCGGCCGGGACGTCTGATCCTACCCGAGGGCTAATCCGCCATCGCGGTGCCGACTTTCGCGTAGAGCTCCACTTGTTTGGCGGACCATTCCACGAGGTCCGCCGCGAGCTTCACCGCCCCCGGCTCGAAGATGGTGATGGTGGAGGAGCCGCCGAAGGCGAAGTAGCCCTTTTCCTCCCCCTTTTTCACCGGCTTGCCGGGGGTGAAGGTCTGGAGGATCGAGCCCACGCAGGTCGCGCCGATCTCCATGAGCAGCACGGTGCCGATGTCCGCGGTCTCCAGGCGCGTGATCGTGCGCTTGTTTTCCCACAGGTAGGCAAGGCGGCGGCGCAGGGCGATGGGGGAGACGGAGAAGAGCGGCCCGTTGATCGTCTTCACCTCCCCCGGCGTCCCCGCGGCGGGGAAGTGGAAGCGGTGGTAGTCCACCGGGCAGAGCCGGGAGAGGACCAGCGAGCCGTCCGCATACTTCGCCGCCAGCGAATCGTCCCCGAGCAGCTTGCCGAGGTCGAATTTCTGGCCTTTCACGAAGACGCCCTCGATCACGCTCGCCTGCTGGAAACCCAGGTGCCGTCCGTCCGCGGGGAAAACGGCGGTGCTCCCCGCCACCGGCCGGGCTTCCGGCTTGAGCTTGCGGTAGAAGAATTCGTTGAAGGTGGCGTAGCTTTCCGGGGCGTCGGCGAATTCCGCGGGGTCCAGTCCGTATTGTGCGATGAAAGGGGCGACCTTCGCCCGCGTGGCGGTGTCGTCCATGCGCTTGCCATACCAGCGGGAGAAGGCGGCGCGCTTCACCATCGCGTGCAGGGGAATGGCTCCCAGCGGGTTGGCGTAGCTGAATTTCAGGAATCCTTCGCCATAGACCTGCTCGGTCTCCATTTGGCCGCTGTGGCGGTTGAAATAGCGGATCGCGCTCACGTGCCGGGAAGCTAGGGGAGGGTGGCGGGGTGGTGAAGGGATTTTCCCGCGGACCGGGACGGGTTTTTCCCTCCGGGCTGTTTGATTGCCGCGTGTTTTCCCGTTATTCCGCGGTGATCTGCCGCTTTGCCCGCCCCTCTTTCTCGCATGTCCGCCGCCGGATGACCCTTTTCAGAACCGGAATGCCCTTGCGCGTCGCGAAACGCACGGCTATCGGCGGCGCGATGAAAATCCGGGGAATTTCCGCCTGCCTCGGCCTCGTGCTGCTCCTGCCCGCCTGCCGCAAGCCGGAGGAGGTGACGGTAGAAGACAGCCGCGCGCTCACGATGCGGGACGAGGCTCCGAGGCTGGATGCCAGCAGCAACGAGCGATTCCAGCCGCCCGGCAGCGGGCCGTTCATCGCGGGGGAAGTCCCGCCGAACTGGCTGGAACAGCCCGGTTCCTCCTTCCGCCTGCTGAGCTACCGCTTCGGCACCGGCGGGGACGTGGCGGTGGGCATGGCCTCCGGCGGACTGAAGGACAACGTGAACCGCTGGCTGGGCCAATTCGCCCGCCCGGGCCTGAGCGAGGAAGAACTGGCGAAGTTGCCGAAAGGCTCGATCATCGGCGTGGAGGGCGTGTGGGTGGAGGCCACCGGCGAATACGCGCCCGGCATGGGCCAGCCGCCGAAGGCGGATCAGGCGCTCTACGGCTTCATCGCGGAGGATCAAGGCCGCATCATCACCGTGAAAATGACCGGTCCGGCCGCGGAAGTCGCCGAACAGAAGCAAGCTCTGGAAACCTTCGTGAAAACCCTGCGCCGCCGCGGTGAATAACCCGGCCCCGAACGACCGTAACCTGCCGTCCCGATGAGTTCATCCGGCCCGAAGCCCTTACCCGCCCGCGTATTCGACTTTTTCTCGGGCTTCGGCCTCGCCACGGCCCTGCTGGTGATCCTCATGCTGGAAACCTGGCTGGCGACGCTGGAGCAGGTGCATTTCGGCCTGCATGCCACGCTGGAACGGTATTTCAACCCGAAGGAGCCATGGGTCTTTCCGGATGCCGGGATCATCAGCGAAAGCATGATCGGCAAGAAGCTGCCGCCGCTCCCCGGGGGCTACTGGGTGTGTGCGCTGCTGGTGGTGAATCTGACGCTCGGCGGGGTGGTCCGGATGCGGAAGGGCTGGCGGACGGCCGGCGTGCTGCTGTCCCACTTCGGCATCATTTTCATGATCGTGGCGGGCGGCGTGGCGGATTGGAAGGAAGAGCGCGGGGTCATGATGCTGAGCGAGAAACCGGGCTCGGGCTTCCCGCAGACTGCGGATTTCGCGCAGGCCTTCACGGAGACCTCCGTCGAGATCACCGAGATCAAGGACGGCAAGCCCGCGGCACCGGTGCGTTTCATCACGGATGCCTACTACGGGGACCTGGAGGGCGAGGACACCCGCACGGTCCACTTGCCGGGCCTGCCCTTCGACCTGCAATTCCAGCGCTACGTGCAGAATGCCAAGCCCGTGTCCGCGCAGAGCATGGCCCCCTCCCGCAAGGAACCGGTGGTGGACGGCTGGTTCCTTTTCGCCAACGAGCCGAACAAGGAGACCGAGATGGATACCCCGGGAGTCCATGCGCGCGTGCTGCGGCGGGACGGCGGGGAGGGGGAGGTCTTCCTGCTGGCGGTGGATTCCCACGCGCCTTTCACGATCAAGGCGGACGGCCGGACCTTCGCCGTCCGCATGGACAAGCGGGTCTGGCCCGTGCCCTTCCAGGTCCGCCTGGAAGATGCGCGCTCCGAATACCACCCGAATACTAACCGCCCGAAACTCTTCGAAAGCGACATCGTGAGGATCGAGGACGGCCGGGAGTCGGACGTCTTCATCGAGATGAACGCGCCGATGCGCTACGGCGGCTACACCTTCTACCAGCGGACGATGATGAACGGTCCCGCGGGAGGGGAGCGGGAAGCCACGATCTCGGGATTTGAAGTCGTGCGGAACCCGGCCGATAAGTGGCCGGAGTACAGCATCTACCTCACCGGCTTCGGCCTCTGCCTGCATTTCCTCATCAAGCTCTGGAGCTTCCTTTTCCGCAACAAGTCCAACCCTGTCCCGCAAGCCTGACATGAAGAACACCACCATCGGACGCTGGGTTGTCTTCACCCTGGGGCTGCTCGCGGTGACCGTGATCGCCTTGATGGCGATCCGGGACGCACTGCCCGCCGCGGAGAAACGCGCGATCCCGGCTTACAAACCCTGGGACGAGAAGACGCTGGAAATGGCCGCGCTGCTGCCGGTGCAGGATGGCGGACGGGTGAAGCCCCTCGGCACCTACGCGGGCTTCAGCATGCTGGGCCTGCACGGCGCGCGGAAAATGGAGATCACCGGCGAGGGCGGGCAGGAGGTGACCATCAAGCCGCTGGCCTGGATGCTGGATTGCCTCTTCCGCCCGGAGCTGGCGAACGAGCTGCCGACCTTCCGCGTGGACAATTCCGAGGTGCTGGAAGCCGTGGGCATCCCCTCCCACGGGCGGCGGGACCGCTACAGCTACAACGAGCTGAAACCCGGCCTGGAGAAGCTGAAGCAGCTCGGCGCGAACTACGAGGAAATCTCCAAGCGCAACCCCAAGCTGCTCAAGCCGCTGGAACAACAGACGCTGACCATGGCCTACACGGTGCGGAACTACGAGTTCCTGACCGGCTACATGGACTTCGCCCGGAACGGGCTGCTGCCGGGCTCCCAGAGCAAGGAGGGCAAGCTGCTGCCGGTGAGCGAGGTGATGGCAGCCGCGCCGAAGATCCGGGCGGAACTCCAGGCCGCCGCGGCGGGCCAGCAAGTCTCCAGCGAGGTGCGCACCATCACGGTCCTGATCGAGCAGGCGGCGAATTCCGCGAAGTTCGGCCTCAATCTCTTCCCGCCCTCAAATGCGGAGGATGAAGATTGGATCAGCGCCGGCGGGCGGATCTTCAATATCTTCACCGGAACGACCCGCGAACCGGAACAATCGATCAAGGACATCAAGGCGCTGGAGGATGTGGTCCAGGGCTTGAAGAACGGCGGCGAGGAAGTCTTCCGGGAGAAGCTCGCGGCGCTGGAAGAGAGCGTGGTGAAGCGGGCGGACGCCCGCGGCGAATACAGGTCCGTGCCGCTGGAGGCGGATTACTTCAAGAAGAACTGGTTCCTGTACGCCCTGGCGTGGTTCCTCCTCGCGGTGCTTACCTCCGCGGTGATGTTTTTCGCCGGAAAGACGGTGGCCGGGAAGGCCGGCTACTGGGCGACCGTCGGGTTCCTCGTTTTCGGCCTGGTTTTCCTGATCATCCCGATCGTGAAGCGCTCGATCATCATGAGCCGCCCGCCGGTGGGGAACCTTTACGACACGATCATCTTCATCGACATGGCGCTGGTCGCCTTCGCCCTGCTGGTGGAGTGGATGACGCGGAAGCGCTTCGTGGTGGGCATCACGCCGATCTTCGCGGCTTTCCTGATCGTGCTGGCGCGGCGCTTCGAGGTGAGCGAGGGCAAGGACCACCTGGATCCCCTGGTGGCGGTGCTGCGGTCGAATTACTGGCTGACCACCCACGTCATCACGATCACGCTCGGCTACGCGAGCGGGCTGATCACCGCGCTGCTGGCGATCGTGTACGTGCTGCTCCGCAGCCTGGGCCTGGACGGCGGGGATGCCTCGCTGCGGCGTTCCGTCACGCGCGCGGTGTACGGCTGCGTGTGCCTCACGCTCACGCTGTCGCTGATCGGCACGGTGCTGGGCGGGATCTGGGCGAACGATTCCTGGGGCCGTTTCTGGGGCTGGGACCCGAAGGAGAACGGCGCGCTGATGATCGTGCTCTGGAGCCTGGCGATCCTGCATGCCCGGCTCGGCGGCTACATCAAGGACTGGGGCCTGCATCTGTGCGCGATCTTCGGGGCCATCGTGGTCGCCTTCTCCTGGTGGCACGTGAATTTCCTGAACGTGGGCCTGCACAACTACGGCTTCGCCGCGGACAAGATCTGGACCGTGCGTTTCTTCTACGCGCTGATGGCGCTCTTCCTCGTATGGGGGGGCATCGCCTGCCTGCTTGAGAAGCGGGCGAAAAAGCAGGCGAACGGGGCTGCAAGGGATGCGGAAGGCATCGCGGGCGACCGTCTGGGTGCGTAGCGGGGATGGGGCGGAACGGGGACTTCCGGGGAAGTCTCAAGCAGGGGCGGTGCCTTTATCCAAGGAGGGCGTCGTGCCGCCGCGGTCCATATAGCGGTCAGGCAAGCCGCTCCGGTTACTTCGCCCTCACGGTGATCGCGTGTTCGGCGGGCTGCCGGGCGGCGGAAATGGCGGCCGCCAGGGGCGCGCGGGCTTTTTCGGTGAGTGTGAAGGTGCCTTCCAGATCCGCGGCACCTTCCGGACCGTGGACCAGCATCTTGATCTGGCGGGTCTCGTAGGCCTGCTTGGCTTCCACCGCGTCCCAGATCCGCTGGAAGGGGGGGCGGAGCGGATGGTCGTGGAAATCCTTCGCCAGATTCACGCCTTGCAGGAGTTGTTCGGACGAATAGGTGCGGGTGCTTTCGCCCCAGCTCACTTCATAGGAGGCGGCGGCGGGGGATTGCAGCCTGAGGATGAAGCGGTTCAGTTCGTCGTCGAAGGGGACGAGGGCGAGGCCGGCGCGGATCGAATCGTCGTTCTTTTCATCCCCGGGGCCGGGGCTGAAAGGCAGTTTCGTGCTCCGGAGCGTGATCTTGCCGTCTTGAGCGGAGAGGATTTCGTGCCCGAAACCGCAGGTGGCCTTGCCCGAGGCGGCGTCGTAAGTGACGGTTCCCAGATCGCCATCCAGGCCCATGCCTTTCAGGAAAGCATAGGCCATCACGAGCTGGCCGGCCCAGCCGGGGTGGACGCCGTCTTTCCCGGCCACCATGAATTCCGGGCCGTGGAGCTTCTCCGCGGCGTGATCCGCCAGCAACATGGGGCGGAAGACATCCGCAAAGGCCACCTGCTCCCCGGCGGCCACCTGGATGCCGATGTTCCGGAAGCGGGAGAGGGCGAGATTGAGGTCCTGCTGCGTGCCGGAGGCGGATTTGACCCAATGGGGCACGGTATCGATGATACCGGGGGAACCGAGCAGGACGCGTGTGCCCGCTTTCTTGAAGGCTTGCACCATGGCGGTTTCGTTGCGCCGGTATTCCTCCGCGATCGCCGCGTCGTATGGGACGTAGCGGAAGTCGTTCATGCCGTAGCAGGTGGTGGCGAAAGTCGGCTTGAAGCGCAGCACGTCGATCTCCATCCGCTGCAGGAAGCCGCCGGCTTGCTCGCCGCCCCAGCCGTACTGGCGGCAGGTGATCTCCAGTTCCGGCAGGCAGGCGGCCAGGTAGGTTTCCAGGATCACGGAGTAGCGCTTCTGTTCGGTGATGGAATCCCCGCAGATGGCCACGCGGTCGCCCTTCTGCAGGAGCAGGCCCGCGGGCGGCGGGGCGGGATCCAGCCGGTATGCAGCAAGCTCCGGAGGCAGGGAGGCCGCCTCCCGGGCGGAAAGCGGCAGCGGGAGGGCGAGGAGAAGAAGTGCGGCGCGGCGATTCATGCAGGGGACAGACGAGCGGGAAGCGGCGGATGTATCAAGCGGCCAATGGTTTCATTCCCGGCTTACGGACTTCCGGCGTGCGCCGCGGCGCGGCCGTGCCATCTTCCCGGCATGGGAGACACGGAGGATCGGGAGCGCCCGCCATGCGATACCTGCGGGCGGGAGGCGGCAGTCGTGATCGATGGCAAGGCGTGGTGCCCCTCCTGCATGCATGCCCGCGGCTCCTGCTGCGCCGAGTCCGAGATGGAGGATGATATCCCGCAGGCCGGGGGTAATACCACGGGTGGGAGTTGATCCGCCGTTTTTGGACCTGTTGAGTCCGCAAGTTGACAAATGAAGTCCGGCCGGATCTCCGCCGGGCGGGATCCTCTATCAAAAAAACAAGTCGCGCGGGCGAAAGGTGATTGCATTGGCGATGGAGCCCGGGGATAACGCGCGCCCCTGTCACCCCAAGCTACCCGACCAATGAAGTCATTCCATGTCATTTCCGGAGCTTAGCGAGACAGACGTCCGATCCATGATCCGCCTGGTTGGCGATGTCGCAGCATGCCGCGGTGGCGCGGCGGAGAAGCGCGGCGTGCTCATGGACGGGCTCGCGAAACTGGTGGAGGCCCAGAGCTGGCTCTGGAGCCTGTCTCCGGCCGCGGCCGGGGGGCGACGCCCCGGCTGCTCCCCGGTGGCCCGCGGGGGCTTCGAGGACGGGCAGTTCACCAAGTTATTAAAAGCATCGGATCACCCGGATAGTCCGGATATTTTCCAAATATTTACCGACGAGTTGAGGCGCAACGGCGGGCATCATACCTGGACCCGCAGGCAGATCGACCCGCAGGACCGCTTCTCGCTGGGGAAGGCGAGGAGCCTGTGGCACGCCGCGGGGGTGGGGGATTTCCTCGTTTCCGTCCGGCCGACTCCGGGCGGGGATGTCAGCGTGATTTCGATGTACCGGAGCCATGGAGTGGCGGAGTTCGATGGTCGCGAGGCCCGCATCGCGCATATCGTGCTGGCGGAGGTGCCCTGGCTGCACGAGGCGGGGCGGCAGGAGGAAGACCGGATGAAGCTGCTGCCGAAACTCTCCCCGCGGCGCAGGGATGTCCTCAACCTGGTGCTGGAAGGGCATGCCCGCAAGGAGATGGCGGCAGCGCTGGGGATCTCCACCCATACCCTGGACGGCTACGTGAAGGATATTTTCCGCCATTTCCGCGTCCATTCGCAGGTGGAATTGATCGCCCGCTTTCGCGCCGGATCCCCGGACCATACCCCCGGATCCGGGGACTAGCGGGGTAGTGCCGATCCGGGCAAGGTCCGCGCCGTCCGATTTCGGCGTGCAGATCTCTCCTCCAGGGAGCGCAGCCAACCAAATGTCCCGTCGCCGCGCCGTCTTGCCGCCGGATTGCTCATGATGTTAGATCCGGCGGTCTGCCGCACGCGGCGGCGGGCAACTGCCCGGCGCAGTCACGGGGTGGCCCGGATCTCCTGCTTGGAGAACGCGGCGGTATCGCTCAGATACCACAGCGCGGCACCCGTACCGACGATGGCGATCAGGATCAGCAGGGTGAAAAGGAGGCCGAGGCAGGATTTCATCGGGAGCGTTCGGGCCGGAGTTTCCAGTTTTCCACGCCAGCGGCAAGGTCAGGTTTCGCGCGCTATGCGCAGCGGAGCAGGGCGGCGTAGGCTCCGTCGCTGCCGTCCAGGTGGGGGAGGGCCTGGCGGGAGCTTTCCAGGGTCAGGGCGGGGAAATCCTCCAGCAGATTGAGGATCAGGTCCTCGTTTTCCTCCCGCTCGATCGAGCAGGTGGAGTAAACCAGCCTGCCGCCCGGTTTCAAGCAAGGCAGGGCGTTTTCGATGATGCGGCGCTGGAGTCCGGCGAGGGCGGAGATGTCCGAGGGCCGCAGCCGCCAGCGCACGTCCACCCGGCGGCGGAAGACCCCGGTATTCGAGCAGGGGACATCGAGCAGGATGGCATCGAAACGCCCGCGCCATGCTTCCGGGGCGGGGCTGCTCCAATCGTGCACGCCGATCTCGGCTTCCCCGCAATGGAGGCGCTGGAGATTCTCGCGCAGGCGGGGGAGGCGTTTTTCGTTGGAATCCGTGCAGACGAGCCCGGCAGCTCCGCCTTGTGCGGCGGCGATGAGGAAGGCCTTGCCGCCCGGAGCGGCGCACGCATCCAGGATGCGCTCGCCGGGGCGCGGGTCGAGTAGTTCCACGGAGAGCCGGGTGGCGGGATCCTGGATGTAGATCGCGCCCTTGCCGAGCAATTCGCCGGGGACGGGGCCCTCGATGCGGACGAAACCCTCCGGCAGGCCCTCCTCGCGCGGCAGGTCCACGGTGCCCTGCCACAGCGGGTTGATCCGCGCGATCACGGGAGCCGGCCGGTTGTTGAAGGCCAGCAGTTTCCCGGTGTCCTCCGGCCCGAAAGCGGCGGTCCAGCGTTCGCAGAGCCAATCGGGGTGGGAATGGCGGACCGCCGGGGGCAGCGCGCCGGTATCGAGCAGCTTCTTTTTGGAAGAAGCGGCGCGGCGCATCACCGCATTGATCAGTCCGCGCACGGAACTTTTCCCGAGTTCCACGGTCTCGAAGACGGCGGCGTGATCGGGAAGCTCCAGGATCAGGAGCTGGCACAGGCCCACGCGGAGGATGTCCCGCGTTTCATCGTCGAGCTTCCCTTTGCGCAGCTCGCCGATCCAGTGGTCGAGCAGGCGGAGGTTCCGCAGCACGCCCAGGACGATGGCATTGAGCAGGGCCCGGTCCGCGGCGGAGAGGTTGTTCCGCGAGGCGTGCCGCTCGATCAGGCTCTCGGCGTAGGCATGGCCCTTCGACCATGCCCTGAGGATGGAGACGGCGGCGCGGCGGGGTGATTTCATTCGCGAAACGGAGGACGGGAAGACGACAGATGGAAAACTGGAGCCGGCAGGGGTGGAAGTGCAGGTGATCGGGACGGTTTTCAAGCCTTCGGTGCCAAGTCCTCGAAAGGCAAGAAGCACGGGATGTTCCCGTGCTTCGCGCGATCCTCAAGTCTTGTGTCTTGAGTCTTCCGGTACCGGCTCCCTTTACCGGCCGATCGAGTGATATTCCAGGTTCGCGGCTTCCGCGTCCTTCGGGTCGAGCAGGTTGCGGCCGTCGAAGACCAGCGGGGTGCGGAGGCGCTTCCTGATTTCCGTGAGATCGACCTTGGCGAAGGCGGGCCACTCGGTGGCGATCACCAGGGCATCCGCGCCGTCCAGGGTGTCGTAGAGATCGGCGTGATAGGTGATGTCGCCCTCCAGCCCGCCGAATTTCCTGGCGGTCTCGATCGCCTGGGGATCGGTGGCGGCCAGGGAAGCGCCTTCCTTGAGCATGCGCTGGGCGAGCTTGATGGCCACGGACTCGCGCACGTCGTCGGTGTTCTGCTTGAAGGCCAGGCCCCAGAGGGCGATTTTCTTTTCGCGCAGGACCCAGAGTTTCTCGCGGATCTTGTTCAGGAAGCGGTCGAGCTGGTCGGCATTGATGCGCTCGACCTCCTTCAACAGGCCGAAGGGCTGGCCGAGGGTCTCGGAGATGTGGATGAAGGCCTTGATGTCCTTGGGGAAGCAGGAGCCGCCGTAGCCGAGGCCGGCATTCAGGAAGGAACGGCCGATCCGCTTGTCCATGCCGATGCCTTCCGCGACCTTTTCCACGTCGGCACCGGAAGCCTCGCAGATGTTCGCCACGGCATTGATGTAGGAAATCTTCAGCGCCAGGAAGGAGTTCGCGGCGTGCTTGATGAGTTCGGCGGAGTTGATGTCGGTGACAAGCACCGGAGCCACGAAGGGCTCGTAGATCTTCTGCATCAGCGCCAGCGCGCGGTCGTCGTTGGAGCCGATGACGATGCGGTCGGGATTGAGCAGGTCGTCCACGGCGCAGCCTTCGCGCAGGAATTCGGGATTGGAGACCACGCCGAATTCCACGCCTTCGGGAGCGTAGCGGCGGACGGTCTGTTCCACCTTGTCGCCGGTCTTCACGGGCACGGTGGACTTGTCCACGATCACGCGGTAGCCGAGCCCGGGAGTCAGGCATTGGGCGATTTCCCGGGCGACCTTCTCGATGAAGGAAAGGTCCACGGAACCGTCCGGTTGGGGCGGTGTGGGCACCGCGATGAAAATGACATCCCCGTCGCGCACTCCCTCCTCCGTGGAGGTGGTGAATTTCAAACGCCCGGCGGCCACGTTCTGTTTCACGAGCTCTTCCAGGCCGGGCTCGTAGATCGGGATCTGGCCTGCGAGCAGCGTTTTGACTTTCTCGGGATTGTTATCGACGCAAGTGACCTCGTGACCGACTTCCGCAAAGCAGGTGCCGGAGGTCAGACCGACGTAACCGGTACCGATGATGCTGATTTTCATGATGTAATGGGGGGGATGAGCGCGCGTGGTCTAGCAGGACCGGGAGGATCGCGCAAGCCCCGCGAAAGCGTTATCCGGGCCAAAGATCAACGGTTCTGCCCCTGGAAAAAACTGGCCGCGATGCCGAGGCCGATCACGGCGACGATCACCCGGACGGCCATCGGGGGGATTTTCTGGGCGAAATGGCCGCCCAGGAAGTAACCGGGAATGGAGCCCGCCACCAGCCAGCCCGCCAGACGCCAATCCACGCTGCCGCAGGCGATGAACCAGATCACGGAGGCCACGTTGCAGAGCATGGCAAGCAGGGACTTGAGCGCGTTCATCCGGTTCAAATCCTTGATCCCCAGCAAGCCGAGTCCGGCGAGCATCATGATGCCGATGCCCGCGCCGAAGTAGCCGCCATAGACCGCGACTCCGGCCTGGAAGGCGATGCCCCAGGGTTTCGGGCGCTGCGGTTCCCCGCCGTCCGTCGTGCCCCGCCGTGCCTTCAGCCAGCGTTGCAGGGGGGAATTCAGCAGGAAAAGCGCGGTCGCGAGCAGCAGCAGCCAGGGGACGACCCGCTCGAAGACGCCCGGCGGCAGGGAGAGCAGCAGCACGCCGCCGCCGAGCCCGCCCAGCATGCTTACCAGTCCGAGCGGCACGATCCAGTGCTTCACTTCCTTCAAACGGCGGCGGAAGGCCCACACGCTGCCCGGCATGCCGAGGAAAAGAGCCACGGTGGAGGTGGTATTCGCCAGCACGGGCGGGAGACCTGCCGCCATCAGCGCCGGGAAGGTGAGCATGGTGCCGCCCCCCGCCACGGCATTCATCACCGCGGCGATGAAGCCTGCGGCTATGACGATCCATTCCTGCTGCCCGGGCACGCGGGAACCAAGCCGCAAAGAACCGCCGCGGGCAACATGGGAAATCGAAGTGCCGGGCGTGTCATCCGGGACAACCCGGGGCAGCTTCCGGGCGTTAGTATCTTGGCACCATGAAATACCGTTGCTTCATCCTCTTGCTCCTGTTCGCCCTGCCGCTGGCCGCCGCGCCGCGGCCGAATTTCATCTTCGTCCTGATCGACGACATGGGGTGGGAAGATTTCTCCTGCTTCGGGAACAAGGATGCGGAGACTCCGCAGATCGACCGGCTGGCGGCGGAGGGGCTCCGTTTCGAGCAGTTCTACGTGAATTCGCCGATCTGCTCTCCCTCCCGCTGTGCTTTCACCACGGGGCAGTATCCCCAGCGCTGGCGGATCACTTCCTTCCTGAACAACCGTGCCGACAACGAGCGGCGCGGCATGGCGCAGTGGCTCGATCCCAAGGCCCCGACGCTGCCGCGGATCCTGAAATCCGCCGGATATGCGACGGGTCACTTCGGAAAATGGCACATGGGCGGCCAGCGGGATGTGGACAAGGCCCCGGAGATTTCCGCCTACGGTTTCGATGCGAGCCTGACGAATTTCGAGGGCATGGGGCCGAAGCTGCTGCCGCTGACGCTGAAGCCCGGCGACAAAAAAGCCGGGAAGATCTGGCAGGATGCGGAACGCCTGGGAGGACCCGTGACCTGGATGCAGCGCTCGCGGATCACCGGGGGCTTCGCCGACGAGGCCATCCGCTTCATCGAGGCGGCGGAAAAGGAGGGCAAGCCCTTCTACGTGAACCTGTGGCCGGACGACGTGCATTCGCCCTTCTGGCCGCCGGTGGACAAGTGGGCCAATGGCAAGAGGGGCCTCTATTTGTCCGTGCTGGAGGAGATGGACCGGCAGTTCGGGCGTCTTTTCGAGCATGTGCGGAATAATCCGGAACTGCGGGACAACACGGTAATCGTGATCTGCTCGGACAACGGCCCGGAGCCGGGAGCCGGATCGGCGGGGCATTTCCGCGGGACGAAGGGCGGGCTCTACGAGGGCGGCATCCGTTCGCCGCTGGTCGTGTGGGCCCCCGGCCGGATCGGAGCGGGGAAGGCCGGGAAAAAGGACGGCAAATCGGTGCTGGCGGCGATGGATCTGGCTCCCTCCCTGCTGAAGATCGCCGGGGTGGAGATCCCCGCGGGGATCGATTTCGACGGCGAGGATCATTCCGCCGCGCTCCTGGGCAAGGCCGGGGCGGACCGGAAATCGCCGGTTTTCTGGCGGCGGCCGCCGGACCGGAAGCGGCTCGGCGGGCCGGATTCCCCGGTCATGCCGGATCTGGCCGTGCGGGAAGGGAAATGGAAGCTGCTGTGCAATAACGACGGCTCCAAGCCGCGGCTCCATGACTTGGAGGCGGACCCGGGCGAGGCGCGGAATCTGGCGGAAAAGGAACCGGAGACCGCTTCCCGGCTCGCCGCCGCCGCCGTGGCCTGGCACCGGGCCCTGCCCCAGGACAAGGGGCCGGAGCTGGGGCGCACGCGCGGCGGGAAAAAGAAGGGCCGGTCCGGCCCTTGACGGGCGGCCGGAGCGGCGGAAGATCCGCGGCATGATCGTCCTGGCGCTTCACACGGGGTCCGCGGCCGATATCGCGCCGCTGGGCAGCGGCGAATGGTGGGACAAGGAGTGGCGCACCGGCTTCCACAAGGAGGCCCGGGAAGGCCCGTGCTGGCTGGGCTACCAGGGCTTCCGCGGGGACGAGGTGGCGGACACCCGGTACCACGGCGGGGTGGACAAGGCGGTGTGCGTCTATCCCGCGGAGCATTATCCATTCTGGAACGTGGTGCCGGGAATGGCCGCAGCGGGTCCCGGCGGCTTCGGCGAAAACCTCACCACGGAAGGCCTGCTGGAGGAGGAAGTCTGCATCGGGGATATCCATGCCCTGGGGGAGGCGCTGGTACAGGTTTCCCAGCCGCGCCAGCCCTGCTGGAAGCTGGCGCGCCGCTGGCGGGTGAAGGACCTCGCCCTGCAGGTGGAGCGCACGGGGAGGACGGGCTTTTATTTCCGGGTGCTGCGCCACGGCCAGGTGCGGGCGGGGGATCGCCTGGAGCTGATCGACCGGGCCCACCCCCGCTGGACCATCTCCCGTTGCAACCGCCTGATGCACCACGAGAAGGGAGACATCGGCGCGGCACGGGAGCTCTCCGCCTGCCCGGAACTCTCCGGGAGCTGGAAGGATTCCCTCTGGGCCCGCGCCCAATCCCGCGAGCGCGATGCCGCCGCGCGGCGGGAGCAGCCGTGAGGGGCCTGCCCGGCGGGATGGGCGGGTGGCGCTTTTGAACGGAATCGGGCATTGAAAATCCCGGTTTCCGCTGCAATCTCGCCGCCCCATGTCCGACCGGAAGACCCTCGAAGAGCGCCAGCAGATGACGGAGCTGGAGCGCCTGCGCCATTCTTGCGCCCACGTGATGGCCACTGCCATCCTGCGCATCTGGCCGGACGCGCAGTTCGCCTACGGCCCGCCGATCGAGAACGGCTTCTACTACGACTTCGAAATGAAGCACCGGATCACGCCGGACGATTTCGAGAAGATCGAGGCGGAGATGAAGAAGGTGGCGAAGGAGAACCAGAAGTTCGAGCGCCGCGTGCTTTCCCGCGAGGAAGCGAAGGCGATGGCCGAGAGCGGCCGCCTGGGCGGGCTCTCCGAGCGCCCGGACAATCCGAGCCGATTCAAGCTGGACCTGATCGACAAGATCCCGGAAGGCGAGGAGATCTCCTGTTTCCAGAACGGCGAATTCATCGACCTCTGCGCCGGCCCGCACGTGGGCTACACTTCCAAGTGCAAGAACGTGAAGCTGATGTCGGTCTCCTCTTCCTTCTACATGGGGGATGAGTCGAAGGGTCAGCTCCAGCGGCTCTATGGCACGGCCTTCGAGAGCAAGGAACTGCTGGAAGAGCACCTGGTGCGCCTGGAGGAGGCGAAGAAGCGCGACCACCGCCGTCTCGGCAGGGAGCTGCACCTTTTTCACATCGATGAAGCGGTCGGGCAGGGCCTGATCCTGTGGAAGCCGAAGGGGGGGCTGGTCCGCCGCGCGCTTCAGGACTTCATCACCCAGGAGCTGGACAAGCAGGGCTATTCGCAGGTCTTCACGCCGCACATCGGCAAGCTGGACCTCTACCGCACTTCCGGCCACTTCCCGTATTATCAGGAGAGCCAGTACCCGCCGATCGCGGAGCGCGATACGCTGGAGAAGCTGGCGGACGAGGACGCGACCTGCGCGACGCTGATCAACGGGCTCAACGACGGCACTTTCGAAGGCTACCTGCTGAAGCCGATGAATTGCCCGCACCACATCAAGATTTTCGCCAGCGAGCACCGCTCGTACCGCGACCTGCCGGTGCGGCTGGCGGAATTCGGCACGGTTTACCGCTGGGAACAATCCGGCGAGCTGGGCGGGATGACGCGCGTGCGCGGCTTCACGCAGGACGATGCGCACCTCTTCTGCACGCCGGACCAGGTGGCGCAGGAGCTGATCGGCTGCCTGGACCTCGTGAAAAAGGTCCTGAACACGCTCGGCATGTCGAACTACCGCGTGCGCCTTTCCCTCCGCGATCCGGATTCCGACAAGTATGTCGGCTCGCCGGAAAACTGGGACAAGGCGGAAGCCGCGATCCGCGAGGCGGTGCAGGTGCTCGGCGTGGAATACACGGAGGAACTGGGCGAGGCCGCATTCTACGGCCCGAAGATCGACTTCGTGGTCAAGGACGTGATCGGCCGGGATTGGCAGCTCGGCACGGTGCAGGTGGACTACAACCTGCCGGAGCGCTTCGAGCTGGAATATGTGGGTGCGGATAACAAGACGCACCGCCCGGTGATGATCCACCGCGCGCCCTTCGGCTCGCTGGAACGCTTCACGGGCCTGCTGATCGAGCACTTCGAGGGCAAATTCCCGACCTGGCTGGCCCCGGAGCAAGTCCGCGTGCTGCCGATTTCCGACAAATTCCTGGATGCCGCGGAAGACGTGGCTGCGAAACTGGCGGAAGCGGGCGTCCGCGTGACGGTGGACCGCTCCTCGGACAAGGTGGGCGCGAAGATTCGGAACACGCGCCTGGAGCGCGTGCCCTACATGCTGGTGCTGGGGGCCAAGGAGGTGGAGGAGGGGACCGTTTCCATCCGCCATCGGGACAAGGACGACCTCGGCGCGAAGCCGGTGGATGAATTTGTCGCGGAGATCGTCTCGGAGATCCGGGAGCGGGGACTGTGAGGCCGGATTCCGGCGGATCGTTACCGGCTGTGAAAATCCCGCTTGCCCGGCGGGATTTTCCGGCCTATACAATATCTTCAGTCGCCCGCGAAGCTTGGACTCTGCCGCCGCGCCCGCGACTTCCCACGGCGCCAAGCCACCCGATGCTTTCTTTGGAACGATACATGAGAAATTCCCCTGCCGGTTTTCATAACCGGCTCAAGGTCCATGGCTCCGTATGATCCCTGATCCGGGCGCGCGTTCCACTTACCCCTTCGCAGGCGAAGGTACGGCTTCTCCGTGCCCGCTTGTGTCGCATCGAACCCACGGAGGACAAAGCCATCGCTAAGCCATCAAAAGGAAACTTCAGGGGTCGTCAGCAGCGCGACATGACGCGCGTGAACGACCGGATCCGCGCGCCGAAAGTGCGTGTCGTGCTGTTCAACGGCGACCAACTCGGCGTGATGAGTTCGCGCGAGGCGCTCGAAAAGGCGAAATCGATCGGACTCGATCTGGTCGAGATCGCGGCGAACGCCGATCCGCCGGTCTGCCGCATCGTCGATTACGGCAAGTACAAGTACGAGCAGTCCAAGCTGAAGAAGCAGAAGTCGAAAAGCTCCACCCGCATGAAGGAAGTGAAATTCCGCGTGGGTACGGGCCAGCACGACTATAACATCAAGATGGGCCGTGCCGAGGGCTTCTTGGACGGCGGCCACAAGGTGCGGATGGTTCTTCAGTTCCGCGGCCGGGAAAACGCGCACAAGGAACTCGGGTTCGTGATGATGAAGCGCATCATCGAGGATCTCAAGACGATGGCCCATGTGGACCAGGAGCCGCGTCTGAACGGCCGGGCGGTGGGCATGACGCTCTCGCCGCTGCCGCAGCACCAGCGGAAGCGCAAGTTCCACCTCTTCCACGGCGAGCTGATCGAGGAGGACGACTTCGACGACGACGAGGAAGGCGAATTCCACGACGACGAGCACGCGGAAGGCGAGCAAGGCGCTACGACCGAAGCGGCCGAAGGCTGAACGGTGACGGCGAAGCTCTGGCTTTTCGATATCGACGGCACCCTCGTGGATACCGGGGGTGCCGGTTTGCATTCGCTCCAGGAGGCGGCCGCCGAGCGTTTCGGTGGTCCCTGCCCCGAGCTGGATCTGGCGGGCAGCACGGACCTCGGCGTCTGGGCAGGCATTCTGGAGCATTTCGGCCGTACGGAGGCCGCGGAATCGCCGGACGATTTCTTCGATGCTTATCTCCGCCGTTTGGAGTGGAATCTCACCCACGGCGGATTTCCCGGGCGGGTCCTGCCCGGAGTGGGCGGGCTGCTCGACGCGCTGTCGGAAAGGCGCGATGTGTCCGTGGGTTTGCTGACGGGCAACATTTCGGGAGGGGCCGCGCTGAAGGTGCGGCATTACGGGTTGGACCGACACTTCGCGTTCGGTGCCTACGGTTG
>CBFGVD010000003.1:0-23647 GCA_965651965.1 uncultured Verrucomicrobiaceae bacterium
AGATCACCCAGTAGGCGAGGAACCAGACGATGCCGCCGTAAAAGGTGAAGAGCCACCAGTTGGGGAGCTTCTGGTCGAATTCCTGGATGCCGTCGTATTCATGCTCGCGGAGGACGATCTCGCCCTCTTCCTTGGCATAGCTGCCGCGTTTGACCTCGGGATTCATGGAAAAATCAGGATTGGCGGGAGCGGTCCGGGGTTTCATCGAGCGGCAGCGCAGCCATGCGTTCGCGATCCTTCGGGCGGATGAGGAGGGCGCGCACCGTGGCCGCAACAAACACCGTGAAAAGCACCCCGAAGGCGATCATCGGGACGATGGCGGCCCAGTCTTCGAGAATGACCCTTTTGAACATGGATGGATGACTTCAGGGATTTGAGGAGGTTTGGCCTTGGAAATACTCCTTCGCTTCCTCGGTGAGATTCCGGTAGCTGTCCGGATCGAGCGGCACCGGCACGGGCGGCCTTTTCGGACCGGTTTCCCGGTAGCTGCCGAGCTTCTGGACATAAGCGATGAGGGCTACCACCTGGCTCTCGGAGAAATGGCGCACCAGTTCCTCCGTGGCGGCTCCCTGCATCGGCTCGTAGCCGACGGGGGAAGCCCCCTCGAAGAGCGAGCGGGCGATGGCCAGCCCCTGCTCCCGCGCCTGCTGGTCGATCTCGTCCTTCGTCCACGCCGGGAAGGGCACGCCGAGCTTCCGCTGCACGGCGATCTTCACCGGCAGGGATTTGAAATCGGTCTTCTTTTCATAGAGCCAGGGATAGGACGGCATGTTCGAGTCCTCGCTGGCCCAGCGGGGATTCATGAAGTGGAACCAATGCCACTTGTTGTCCCGCTTGCCCGCGCGGACATGCTCCGATCCGGCAACCGGCGGACCGCCCTCCCGGGCGAGATCGGGCCCGGTGCGCTTCGAGCCCCACTGATAGGGGTGGTCGTAGAGGGATTCGCCCAGATGGGAATAGTCGTCCTTCACCCCCGCGCGGCCATAGCGCATCACGTCCGGCATGAGGGTGCGGATCATCTGCGAGTGGCAGTTGTAGCAGCCCTCGCTGACGTAGAGGTCCCGGCCCGCGAGTTCGAGCGGGGTGTAAATCTCCTGCAGGCGGCCCTCGATGTTCTTCTCCCGGTTCACCAGCAGGGAAGGGATGATCTGGACACCGCCGCCGATGGCCACGGCGAAGAAGGTCAGGAGCGTGAAAGGCAGGTAATTCCGCAACAGGCTCTCGTGCCAGCGGTCCCAGGCTTGGCCCTCCCGTTTGAAGGCGCGCACCGCCTTCGCCGTGAGGACGACTGCGGCGAGCAGGGCCGCCTTGTCCGCATGCGGCGGCAGGAAGAACCAGAGGATCACCGCCGCGATGCCCAGGACGCAGTAGGCCACCGGATCGTTGAAAAGGGCCTCGCCCAGCCTCATGCGGTCGTGCTCCTTCTCCGGGATACGGACCTCCACCGTCTCGTCGGCCGCCTTCCCCGAGCGGGCGGTCTTGAAAACGTTCACCGCGCACATGCCGAAGCCGACCAGATAAAGAAGCCCGCCTGCGGAACGGAGGATGTACGGGAGCTGGATCGCCTTGAGCGTTTCCACGAATTCGTATTTCAGCGTGGTTCCTCCTTCCGCCACCTCGCCCAGCATCAGCCCCTGCATGATGCCCGCCGTCCACATCGCCGCCACGTAGAGCAGGATGCCGACGAGACCGACCCAGAAGTGCATGTTCGCCAGGGAGGCGGACCAGAGCTTCGTCCGCCACAGGCGCGGCGCCATCCAGTAGAACATGCCCGCGGCCATGAAGCCGTTCCAACCCAGGGCTCCGGCATGGACGTGTCCGATGGTCCAATCCGTGTAGTGGGAAAGCTGGTTCACCGCGCGGATGGACAGCAGCGGCCCTTCGAAGGTGGCCATGCCGTAGAAGGTGATTCCCGCGGCGAAGAACTTGATGACCGGATCGGTGCGGAGTTTCGCCCATGCTCCGCGCAAGGTGAGCAAGCCGTTGAGCATGCCACCCCAGGAGGGAGCCCAGAGCATGAGCGAAAATAGCATCCCCAGCATCTGCAGCCACCGCGGCAGCGAGGTATTCAGCAGATGGTGAGGCCCCGCCCAGATGTAGATGAAGACGAGCGACCAGAAATGGACAATGGAAAGCCGGTAGCTATAGACCGGCCGGTTCGCCGCCTTCGGCAGGAAATAGTACATGATGCCCAGGATCGGGGTCGTCAGGAAGAAGGCCACGGCGTTGTGCCCGTACCACCACTGCACCAGGCCGTCCTGCAGGCCGCCGAAGATCGGGTAGGAATGGAGGAGGGAAGTGGGGATGGAGAGGTGATTGACGATGTAGAGCATCGCCACCGTGACGATGGTCGCGATGTAGAACCACAGGGCCACGTAGAGGCTGGGTTCGTTCCGCCGCGCCAGGGTGCGGAAGAAATTGATCGCGAAGACCACCCATACCACGGCCACGGCGATATTGATCGGCCAGATCAGCTCCGCGTACTCCTTCCCGCGGGTGAGCCCGGCTGGCAGCGTGATCGCCGCGGCCAGTATGATCAGCTGCCAGCCCCACATGTGGATCTTCGAGAGAAGGTCGGACGCGGTGCGGCATTTGCACAGGCGCTGGGTGGAGTAGTAGATCCCCGCGAAGGCCATGTTCCCCACGAAGGCGAAGATCACGGCATTCGTGTGCAGGGGCCGGAGCCGGCCGAAAGTGAGGTACTGCAATCCCTCGCCCTTGAAGAGGCCGAAGGTGATTGTCTCGAGGAACTTGCCGTTCATCTGCCACCAGGAAAGCTGGGTGGCGCAGATGACCCCCACGAGCATGCCCACGATGCCCCACGCGATGGAGGCGATCATGAACTGCCGCACGGTGCGGTCGTCATAGGTGATGGCGGTGGTCCGGGCGGTGGCGGTGTTCATTTCACGGGATTTGGATCGTCGTCTAGGGGAAGAAGGGAATCGCGCTCCGGAGAGGACCGGCGCGCGCGGCGGAACTCGCCGGCGAAGCAGAAAATGAAGATCCCGGCGAGGCAGGAGCTCACGAGGATGGTAAGGGCGATGACATTCATGGCACCGGGGCGAACAAAGCGGGAAAGCGGGATGCCGTCCCCGCGCGGTTTGCCGGAGAACGCGCGGATCCTCTCAAACGGTGGCGGCCATTTCCCGGGCGCTGGCCCATTCGAGGAAGGTGTCCCCGATGATTGCGGGCAGGGAGCGGTCGCTGAAATGCTCGGGATGGAGAACGAGGTGGAAGTGGGGCGTTCCGCCGGGAGGCGGACCGAGGGAAACGCGGAAAACGTCCCGCAGCTCCGCACAGGCATCCACCGCAAGCGATCCCTCCAGCACGGCATGGCCGCGCTTGCCCAAAGCGTGCAAGACACGCTTCCGCCCGCAGGGACTATTCGGGGGGCAATTCTTGCAGCAATCCGCGAGGCCGAGCAGGCTACGCTGCGGCGCGGTCTCGGAGATCGCATGGATCAGCTCGGGATCGAAGGCGGTCCAGTTGCCTTTCGCATCCTCGTCGAATTCATTCAAGTGGCGGGCGACCGCGGCAGCAAGCCCCCCGGGCACGGCCGGGTCGCCGAAGAGGACGATGGCGGGAGCACCGGCCCGCCCGCCGGCCAGAAGCCAATGGTGGAAGGCGGAAAGAGTCATCGCAAGCATGCCGGGACGCTAAGGCTCGGCGCCAGGTGCCGGCTCCGCGCGGTTTCGGGAAAGGCGCGCGGATTTTCTCATCCCCGGGTCTCCGGGAGATCGCAAAAAACTATCGCCATCCGCGGCCCGCTCAGTCGTGATTCCGCCCGTGATCCATCCCACGGCGGTCATTTCTCCGGAAGCGAAACTCGGCGCGAACGTGCGCGTCGGGCCCTACTGTGTCATCGAAGCGGGTGCCGAACTCGGCGAGGGGTGCGTGCTTCATTCCCATGTCGTGATCGGCGGCCCCTGCCGGATCGGGAAGGATAATGAGTTCTTCCCCTTCGCGGCCGTGGGCGGGAAGACCCAGGATCTGAAGTACATCGGCGAACCCACTTTTTTGGAGATCGGCGACCGGAACGTCTTCCGCGAGAACTGCACCATCCACCGCGGCACGCACGCGGAGATCCCGACACGGATCGGCTCGGACAATCTTTTCCTCTGCTACTCTCACGTGGCCCACGATTGCCAGGTGGGCAACCACATCATCCTCTCCAACAACGGCACCCTGGGCGGACACGTGGAGGTGGAGGACCATGCGATCGTCTCCGGCCTGGCCGCGATCCACCAGTTCTGCCGGATCGGCTGCCATTCGATCATCGGCGGTTGCGCGAAAATCGTGCAGGACGTGCCCCCCTTCATGATCGTGGATGGGAACCCGGGCGCGACCCGCGGCCTGAACCTGGTGGGATTGCAGCGCCGCGGTTTCGACGAGGATGCCATCAAATCGCTGAAGACGGCTTACAAGAAACTCTTCCTGAAGAAAGATGCGAACCTGGCGACCCAGCTCAGTTCTCTGAAAGCGGACAAGGCGGCGAATTGCGGGCAGGTGAAACACCTGATCGGCTTCATCGAGAAATCGAAGCGGGGTGTGAGCCGGTAAAAGCAAAGGCTATTTCCCGGCGGGCATCCGGTCCGCCATTCAAGGTCGGACAAAACTCGCCGGGGTTGCACGGGACAAAAGGAACGCTACCCTTCGCCACCCTTCACATGGCCATCACCCGCATCCTCACCCACCCCGGCAGCGCGCATAAGGACGAATTCCTCGCCTGCAGCCTGCTCGCCGCCGTCCACGGCGTGGAAATCGTGCGCCGCGAGCCAGTACAGGAGGATCTGGACGATCCCGCGACCGCGGTGGTGGACGTGGGCGGCGAGCATTCCCCGGACCGGAACAACTTCGACCACCACCAGTTCCCCGCCGACCACCCTCCGGTCTGCTCCCTCAGCCTCGTGCTCCAGCACCTGGGGCTCTATGCGGACGCCCGCCGCTTCTGCGATTGGCTGGAGCCGGCGGAATGGTTCGACACCCGCGGGCCGGTAAGTACCGCCCGGTGGCTGGGCGTGGACCGGGACACGCTCGCGAAGCTGAACTCCCCGGTCGATGTCACCTTGCTCCGCCGTTTTGCGAAAAGCCACCGCCTCGGCCCGGGCGACCCGGTATGGGAGATCATGCGCTTCATCGGCGAGGACCTGCTGGAATACCTCCGCACCTTGCGCGAGCGGCTGGATTTCATCGCCGCCCACGCCGAGCTCTGGACGGTCGGCGGCGAGGAAGTCCTCTTCCTCCCGCGCACCGAGCCGCTGCCGGAGGAGCCCTCCGCGGGCCTCGGCCGGTATCTGGAAAGCATCGGCCGGGGCAATATCGTCACCGCCCTGGTCTATCCCGACCGCCGCGGCAGCGGCTACGGCCTCTCCCGCCACAACGACGCCCCGTGCTTCGATTTCACCCGGATCGAATCCGAGCCGGACGTGCACTTCGCCCACGCGCGCGGTTTTGTGGCGAAAACGTCAGCCCCGGAGCCCGCGAGATTGCGCGAGTTGCTGGCAAAGGCGCTTGCAGGATAACGCAATACGGGGGGATTTCCGCCGCGGGTGACGGAAGCGTCACCGGGAGCCGCTTCGCCCCGTTAGGCGCTACCGGTATCGACTCGCAGCTTTCACGGCTGCGATGCCTCCCTTTCCTGATTCCCCGCACCCTCCGATCCGTACCCGGGACTGGCTCCGGATGGCCGTGGCCTGTGCCACGAATTTCGCCATTGTTTCCGCGCCCTGCCACGGATTCGCCGATGCCACGCTGCCTTCGATCCCCGTAAGCGAGGATCTCCTCCTCGCCGCCTTGCTTCCCGAGCGGGAGGACGCGCTGCTCGACGCCGGAGGCATGCCCGCGCCGCGGGAGACTTCGCCTTTCTCCTGGCCCCCGGCCCGAACCGCGGGCTCCCGGCCTTCTCCGGTGCCGCTTCCCGCGGAGGCGGGCACCTTGGAAACGGCATGGGTGCAATCATCCCCGCAAGATGAACCGGCAGCAGCCGCACCGGCCGCACCGTGGCAACCGGGAGATGTGCCCGCCACTCCGGATCCCGCTCCTCCTGCCGGCGTATTCGGCCAGCTCCCCATCGAACAACAGGCCGGGAACTGCGTGATCACCGGGGAAGTTTCCGACTCCACCACCCTCGATCCCATTCCCGGTGCCATCGTCGATATCATCGGCACCGGCCGGACCGCGGAGACCGACGCGCAAGGAAAATTCCGCATCGACGGCCTCCCGGAAGGCAATTTCACCGCCGAAGCCTCCGCCCTGAACTACACCCCCGCCACCCTCGGGGCGAGCCCCGTCGCCTCCGGGCCGGTCCAGCTCCGCTTCAGCCTCCGCCAGAAACCCGCCGACAGCGGCAGCGAGGAATACGTGCTGGAGGAGGAAAGCATCGTGGGGGAATACAGCGAGTCCTCGCAGGGGGATTTCGAGCTCACCCTCGACGTGGCTCCGAACATCGGCAGCGGCCTCAGCAAGGACGAACTGACGAAAACCGGTGTCAGCGACGCCGCGGGCGCGGTTTCAAAAATCGCGGGCGCAAACATCGTCGGCGGGAAATACGCCGTCGTCCGCGGCCTCGGCGACCGCTACTCGAACACCCTTTTCAACGGCTCCTTGATCTCCAGCGCGGACCCCTCCCGTAAGGCGGTACAGCTGGACCTTTTCCCGGCCCATCTTCTCCAGAACGTCACCATCTACAAAACCTACACGCCCAACTACACGGCGGAATGGGCGGGCGGCCTGGTGCTGCTGGAGACCCTCCGTTTCCCGGAGGAGCAGATCCTGGAATTCGAAGTGACCTACGGGATGGATTCGGCAGTCCACGATGCGGATGCCTTCTATGCCATTCCCGGCAGCGAGCTCGGCTTCTCCGGCCAGGGCAATCCGGGGTGGATCACCAACGAATTCGGCTTGAAGAGCGCGAACCTCGCGGACAATGCCGCGCGCAAGCGCTATTACGAATCGCTGAACTCCTCGCGGGATGTCCGCCCCTACCGCACCGATGCGGAAGACTCCATCGGCTTCGACGTCACCCTCGGCGATTCCATCGCCCTCGGGCCGGATTCCAAGCTCGGCTTCGTCATCGCTTTCACGCGCGATCAGAAGGACGAGGTCAAACTGGACCAGATCAAAGGCCGGGGATACGACCCCGTCTCCAACGTGTTGCGGTCCATCCAGGAAGTGGACGAATACGAGCGGAGCGTGAACTGGGGCCTACTGGCCTCCGCTAACCTGAAAGTGGGCGAACGCCACGAAATCGGCACCACCTATTTCCGGTATCATGATGCGGTCGATTCCGTGGAGCAAATGCGCTACGGCAGATCGGGCGGCGAGGAACCCCGGCTGATCAGCTCGAATCCGAGAACTCCCGACGATCAACCCTACTTCGGGGACGCCGCTTTCGTTTACGACGCCTACGACCAGCTCGACCCGCTCCGGCGCGATCTGGAAGTCGCCCAGGTCCGGGGCCTCCATCGCTTCGGAGAAGATCCCATGCGCGGCCCGAGGATGGAGTGGAATTTCGCCAGCTCCTCCTCGTCCGAACTCAGGCCGCATACCAGCCAGATCAATTTCGACCAGTTGGATTTCTCCGATCCCGCGCTCAAGGACCTCACCTATCCGGGGACACGCACGATCACGCTGCCAGGCGGCGTCGTGATCGAGATCCCCGACCCTTCGATCCGGATCCCCGAGAAATACAATCCCGCCCGCGGCCAGCAACTGACCGTGGCCGATCTCGGCCAGGAAGGCATCGCCGGAACCATCATCCACCTTACCCGGGAATCGCTTTCCACCGAGGAGCAGATGCGCAACGGGAACCTCGATTTCATATTGCCGAAGTATTTCGACAAGGAGGGTGACGACCGCTTCGAGCTTTCGCTCGGCGGCTCCTTCCTCCGCCGCGAGCGCCAGGTCCGGGGCGAACTCTTCTACCTCCTCGCCCGCAACGAGGCGGTCAACTTCCCCGACTTCATCGACCGTGACGATGGCGGCTTCGGCATCGGCGCGGGCGATTACATCGGCTCCGGCGGCCAGTATCAGGACGGCAGCGACATCTTCGACGGGCTTATCGACGGCCCGAACAATCTCTATTACCGCCGGGCGACCATCAGCAGGGACACCCGGCGCAACGTGGATGCTTCCACGGAGATCGATGCCGCCTACCTCATGGGCAGCCTCTACGTCGGCACCTGGGAGCTATCGGCAGGCGGCCGCTTCGAGACGGAAACGCGCGGATACGAGATCCTCGGTCCCGGATCGCTGAACTTCGTCGGCCCGAACGAGGAACTCACGGGCAGCCAGACTAACGACTACTTCCTCCCTGCCTTCCGCCTCCGCAGGGACTTCGGGGAGGAAAAAAACATCACCGTGGAAGCGGCCTGGAGCCGGACGGTCGGCCGCCCGACCTTCTATGAATTCGCGCCGATCCAGACCGAGGACCAGGGCACCGGAGATTCCCGGGCGGGCAACCCGGACCTCACCGACTCCCTCATCGACAACTTCGACCTCGCCTTCCGCTACCGTAACCCTGCGGGCACGACGCTGGGCGTCTCCTTGTTCCACAAGAAAATCGATTCCCCCATCATCAAGGCCTTCGAACTTTCCCTGAGCGAGGCAGGGGCGGACGTGCTCACCTTCCGCAACGCCAACGACGGCACCTTGAACGGCGTCGAGTTCGAAATAAGCCAGCCTCTCGCGGACCGCTGGAACCTGACCGCCAACTACACCTACATCGATTCCCTCCTCAATGCCGACCTCCTGGCAGAGGGAGGCGGGACGGAATCGGTCGGCATCGGCTTCGAGGGACAACCTGAGCATATCTTCAATGCTATCCTCGGATATAACCACGAGAAATACGGAATCAGCGCGAACCTGATCTACAATTTCACCGGTGAATATCTCCAGGTCGTCCCTCGTTCCGCCCTCGACGACAAGATCATCCAGGAAAGCCGCGCCACCCTGGACCTCGTGGTGAAGAAGCAACTCAAGCTCTTCGGATGCGACGGAACTGTAACTTTCAAAGCGGGCAATCTCCTTGAAGCCGACGTACGCAGTTCCTACGAGACTAGCGGTTTCATTTACGAGCAGTACTCGCCCGGCCGAACCTTCTCCATCGCCTACAAAACTGAATTCTGATCCCATGAACAATACCATCCGCCATCGCCTGTTAGGCACCGCGGTAACGATCGGCCTCTTCGGCTCCGTTGCCCACGCCGCCGACGTCAACGTCATCACCACCCTCCTGTCCGGACAAGACGGCATCAAGAGCAATGTCGATTACGACGGTGCCGGCCCCCTCCCCGCTGGAGTGATGGTCTGGTCCAGCGACAACGAGTACATTCTGGATAATCCGGTCTTCGTCGAGGACGGCGCCACGCTCATCATCGAGCCCGGCACCCACATCCTCGGCACCTACAACGACAACGGCAACAACGCCAACCCCCTCGACAACGACGACGGCGACCGCACCGACGACGACTTCGGCGCGCTGGTAGTCGCGCGCGGCGGCAAGCTGTTCGCCGAAGGCAACGAGGAGTCTCCCATCGTCTTCACCTCCGTCTTCGAGATCGACGGCCTGGACACCACCGGCGACGGCGTGGGCGACGGCGCCACCTTCCCCACCGCGGGCAACAACTTCGGCCTCTGGGGCGGCGTGGTGCTGCTCGGCAAGGCTCCCGTCACCCGCTACTCCGGCGGCGTCAATACCGGCGTCGGCACCGTGGAGGGCTTCGCCTCCGGCCTCGACCCCCGCACCCGCTACGGCGCGGACCTGGCCCAGTCCGAGACCTTCGACCCCGAGGACAGCTCCGGCGTGATGAAGTACGTCTCCATCCGCTTCGGCGGCTACGAGTTCGCCGCCGGCGAGGAAATCAACGGCCTCACCATGGGCGGCGTCGGCCGCGGCACCACCATCGAGCACATCGAGGTGGTCTCCAACAACGACGACGGCTTCGAGTGGTTCGGCGGCAACGTCAACACCAAGTACCTCGCCGCCGTGATGTGCGACGACGACTCCTTCGACTTCGACCAGGGCCACCAGGGCGCCCACCAGTTCTGGTTCGCCATCCAGAGCAACGCCGGGGCCAACGGTTCCGCCGACAAGATCGGCGAGCACGACGGTGTCCTCGCCGCCGCCGCCAACAACCTGCCGGGCGAGCGCACCATCCCGCTCGTGCTCAATGCCACCCTGATCGGCCAGAGCAGCACCGCCGCCAGTTCCTCCACCGCATTCACCCTGCGCGAGGACTTCGCCGGCCAGTACCACAACACCCTGTTCATGGACTTCAAGACCGGCGTGAGCATCAGCACCACCGCCGGCGAAGGGGCCGCCGAAACCGCCGCACGCGTCAACACCGGCTTCCTCCGCTTCGTCAACAGCGCCTGGCACAACATCGAGACCCCCATCGCCCATTCGGGCAACGCGACGGTCGGCAACCAGGAACTGGCGCTCTACCTCGGCGATTACAACGAACTGCCCGGCACGCCGAACGGCACCGGCGGCAGCAACCAGTTCCCGGTCGCGCTCCCGCTGGCCAGCGTGAGCCGCGCCGCCAACGGCATGCTCGACCCCACCCTGCCCGCCGGCAGCCCGCTCTGGGCCTACAACGGCGCGCTGGTCACCGAGCCCACCGACATCACCGACGCCGCCAACGACTTCCAGGTCGCACAACTCGAACCCGCACCGCACCAAGGCGCCTTCGGTTCCGAAAACTGGCTCAAGGGCTGGACCTACCTCGATGAGAAGGGCTTCCTCCCCGCCGATGCCGCGGACACCCCGGTGGCTTCCCGGCCCCGCGTGAATGTCATTACCACCCTCCTGTCCGGACAAGACGGCATCAAGAGCAACGTCGATTACGACGGCGGCGGCCCGCTGCCTGCCGGCGTGATGGTCTGGACCAAGGAGAACAACTACGTGCTGGATAATCCGGTCTTCGTCGAGGACGGCGCCACGCTCATCATCGAGCCCGGCACCCACATCCTCGGCACCTACAACGACAACGGCAACAACGCCAACCCCCTCGACAACGACGACGGCGACCGCACCGACGACGACTTCGGCGCGCTGGTAGTCGCGCGCGGCGGCAAGCTGTTCGCCGAAGGCAACGAGGAGTCTCCCATCGTCTTCACCTCCGTCTTCGAGATCGACGGCCTGGACACCACCGGCGACGGCGTGGGCGACGGCGCCACCTTCCCCACCGCGGGCAACAACTTCGGCCTCTGGGGCGGCGTGGTGCTGCTCGGCAAGGCTCCCGTCACCCGCTACTCCGGCGGCGTCAATACCGGCGTCGGCACCGTGGAGGGCTTCGCCTCCGGCCTCGACCCCCGCACCCGCTACGGCGCGGACCTGGCCCAGTCCGAGACCTTCGACCCCGAGGACAGCTCCGGCGTGATGAAGTACGTCTCCATCCGCTTCGGCGGCTACGAGTTCGCCGCCGGCGAGGAAATCAACGGCCTCACCATGGGCGGCGTCGGCCGCGGCACCACCATCGAGCACATCGAGGTGGTCTCCAACAACGACGACGGCTTCGAGTGGTTCGGCGGCAACGTCAACACCAAGTACCTCGCCGCCGTGATGTGCGACGACGACTCCTTCGACTTCGACCAGGGCCACCAGGGCGCCCACCAGTTCTGGTTCGCCATCCAGAGCAACGCCGGGGCCAACGGTTCCGCCGACAAGATCGGCGAGCACGACGGTGTCCTCGCCGCCGCCGCCAACAACCTGCCGGGCGAGCGCACCATCCCGCTCGTGCTCAATGCCACCCTGATCGGCCAGAGCAGCACCGCCGCCAGTTCCTCCACCGCATTCACCCTGCGCGAGGACTTCGCCGGCCAGTACCACAACACCCTGTTCATGGACTTCAAGACCGGCGTGAGCATCAGCACCACCGCCGGCGAAGGGGCCGCCGAAACCGCCGCACGCGTCAACACCGGCTTCCTCCGCTTCGTCAACAGCGCCTGGCACAACATCGAGACCCCCATCGCCCATTCGGGCAACGCGACGGTCGGCAACCAGGAACTGGCGCTCTACCTCGGCGATTACAACGAACTGCCCGGCACGCCGAACGGCACCGGCGGCAGCAACCAGTTCCCGGTCGCGCTCCCGCTGGCCAGCGTGAGCCGCGCCGCCAACGGCATGCTCGACCCCACCCTGCCCGCCGGCAGCCCGCTCTGGGCCTACAACGGCGCGCTGGTCACCGAGCCCACCGACATCACCGACGCCGCCAACGACTTCCAGGTCGCACAAGTGTCGAATGTCCCCTACCAGGGTGCCTTCGGTGGCATCAACTGGCTCAAGGGCTGGACCTACCTGTCCGCGGAGGGCTATCTCGAGTCGCTCGCCGATACCGACGGCGACGGCCTCACCGACGTGGAAGAAGGGGAAATCGGCACCAATCCGACCCTGGCCGACACCGACGGCGACGGCATCAGCGACGGCGTGGAAGTCGCCAACAGCGACCTGGGCTTCAACCCCCTGGTGAACGATTCGGCCGCGGTCCTCGGCAACCTCTACACGGAGGATTCCATCCAGGATCTCGTCACCGGCAATCAGGTGATGGTCCAGCGCGACGGCACCGACGTCACGCTGAGCATCCCGGTCTTCCGCTCGGAGACCATGGAAACCTTCACGGAGGCTCCCTCTCTTGAAGCCACCTTCCAGGCGCTTCCGGACAAGGAGTTCTACCGCATCGAGGTTCCTACCGCCGAGTAAGAAGGCATTCTGACGAAACCGTCACATCGGGGCCATCGGCAAAAGCCGGTGGCCCCTTTTTTCTAGCGCCGTTTCCCGCCATGCGCATTTCCCGCCTCATTCCCGGTGTCGTTTTCGCCACCTTACCCCTGATGGCGCAGGAGGCCCCCGCCCCTGCGAACGGACCCGAAGAGCTCCGTAACTCCGTCCGTGAGTGGATCGAAACCATGCGGGAGGTCCAGAAGGAGGAAGACTCCTGGGAAAAGGACCGCGAGGTGCTGCAGGGCTACCGCGAGGGCCTCGAAAAGGAGATCGAGGATCTGAAGGAGCAGATCGCGCGCGCGAAGACGGAGCAAGAAGGCGGGGAAAAGGAAGACCTTGAAAAAATCGCCAAGCGCGACGCCTACGCGAAGGCCAAGGAATCGCTCGCTGCCGGCGTGCGGGAACTCGAGGAGGGCCTCGTGAAACGTTTTCCCCTCCTGCCCCTGGCGATGACGGCCGAGCCGAAGGTCGCCCAGATGATGGAGGAGATCCGCAAGGATGCCGCACTGCCCGCCGACAAGGCCAAGGAAGGCCTGGCCAAGCGTTTGAACAACGCCCTCAACCTGCTCTCGGAAGTGGAAAAATTCCAGCAGGCGGTGCACCTGCGGGATGAACTTCACAAGGCGCCGGACGGCCGCGAATATAACATGAAGGTCCTCTACTTCGGCATGGCCGCCGCGTATGCCGTCAATGAAACCGGGGACTTCGCCCTGGTGGGCTCGCCTTCCGCGGAAGGCTGGAGCTTCACCGAGAAAAGCGATCTCGCCCCCCGCATCAAGGAACTCGTCGGCGTCACCACCGGTGATCTCGACGCGAAATTCGTGACCCTTCCCATCGACCTTCCATGAAGCATTTCATCCCGCTCGCGCTGCTCCTGCTGGGGGCAGCCCGGCTTCCCGCCCAGACCCCGGTGGAGAAGGCCAAGTCCGACATCCAGAAAGCCCGTCAGGAGCTCGACGGCACCCACAAGGAATACACCGCGCTCCGCGCCGGACTCTACCGGGAGATCAACCGCCTGGATGATGAAGCCCTGGCCTTGGCCAAGGAACTCCGCGCCTTGGAAAAGGACAAGGAGATGCGCGTGGCCCGGCAGCGCACCCTGGAGCGGAATCTCGAAATCGCGAAGACGGAATTCGATTACTCCGCCGGTATCCTGAACCAATACGGCAAGGCCCTGACGGCCCGCCTGCACCCGGCCGAAAACCAGCGCTACCTCCCGGCCATCGAGCAGGCGGAACAAAAAGCCGCCACCGCCGGCAGCGACCACGTCGCCGAACTCGGCGAACGCCTCAAGATCGCCAGCCTCGGCTTGGAACGCTTCTCGGAGATATCCGGCGGCACCCGCTTCGAAGGCAAAGCCCTGCGCAACGGCAGCGAGGCGCTCGAAGGCTCCTTCCTCGCGATGGGCCCGGCCGTCTTCTTCAAATCGAAGGACGGCGGCTTCGAAGGCGTCGCCTCCTTCACCGCCACCGGCACCGGCCTGCCCACCGTGGTAGGCCTGCAGGACGTGGACTCCGGCATGATCGCCACCGCCGTGGCCGAGGGTTCGGGAGAAATCCCGCTGGACGGTTCCATGGGCAAGGCCCTGGAGGTCCAGGCCGCGGAGGAATCCCTCGGCGAAACCATCGAGAAGGGCGGCATCGTCGGCCATTGCATCCTCGCGCTCGGAGCCGTCGCCCTTGTGCTCACGCTCTTCAAGGTCTTCGAAATCACCCGCTTCCCGGTGCCTTCCCGGAAGGAAATCAATGCCATACTTGACGACCTCCTGGCAGACCGGCGGCAGGCTGCGGCGGATAAAGCCGCGAAACTTCCCGGCATGGCGGGCGAACTGGTCCGCACCGGCGTGGGGCGTTTCCACGAAAAGCGCCGCGTGCTGGAAGAGGCGCTCTATGAGAAACTCGTCGGCATCAAGCCGCGCCTCGACCGCTTCCTGCCTTTCCTGGGCCTGACCGCGGCGGCGGCCCCGCTGATGGGTCTCCTCGGCACCGTGCTCGGCATCATCAAGACCTTCCAGGCCATGGCCATCTATGGCACCGGAAATGCCAAGAACTTCTCCGCCGGCATCTCGGAGGCCCTCATCACCACCGCGGAGGGCCTGGTGGTCGCCATTCCCGTGCTGGTCCTGCACGGCCTCATGAAGAGCCTCGCGAAAGGCAAGTTCGGAGAGGTCGAAGGGATCGCCATCGCCATCATGAACGACACCACCGAGCTCGAGCGCCGCGAGGAAGAATCCGCTCCCGATAGCGACGACGTGGAGCTCGCCCCCCTGCCCGCCTGACCCCTCCCGCCATGCAAGCGATGTTCCGGGATGCCGTCGAAATGTTCCTCGCAGGAGGGGGGATCATGTACATGCTCGGCGGCGTCGCCTTCATCCTCTACGCCACCGCCTTCGCCGCCCTGGCCTACGTGAACCGCGGCAACCTGAACGAAAAGGACGTCGCCCGCTGGACGGAATGGATCTCGGACCCCGCGCAAGCCGAAGGCCGCATGGGCGAGGCCCTGCGCTACGCCCTCCACGGCCCGCGGCTTACCATCAAGACCGTGCAGCGGCGCTTCGACGAGATCCGCCTGAACGTCCTCGCCGCGATCGACCGCCGCCTCTTCGTGGTGAATACCCTCGTAGCCGCCGCCCCTCTCGCCGGCCTGCTCGGCACCGTCATGGGCATGCTCGCCATGTTCGCCGGCCTGTCCCAGGGGAAGGGCGCTTCCGGCATGCAGAAGGTCGCCGACGGCATGCAGGAAGCCCTGATCACCACCCAGACCGGCCTCACCATCGCCTTGCCCGGCCTCTTCATCGCCCTCGTCGTGAAAAACAAGCGCAACGCCATCTCCGCCGCGCTCACCCGCGTGGAGAGCCTCATCCTCACCACCCGCTTCCACCGCGAACCCCGTTCCTGAAATGTTCGGCCGCAATCTGTCAGACGAAGGCGACGAGGAAGTCCACATCGACCTCTCCTCGATGATCGACTGCATCTTCATCCTCCTCATCTTCTTCATCGTTTCCACCGTCTTCGTGGAGGAAACCGGCGTCGCCGTGAACAAGCCCGACGTGGGCGGGGCCAGCGGCCTGGAGAGCAATAGCATCCTCCTCGCCGTCACGTCGGAAGACAAGGTTTACTACGGCGGGGAAAGCATCGGCATCCAGGGCGTGATCGGGAAGATCAAGCCCCTGCTCACCGAGAATCCGGACATGCCCGTGATCATCCAGGGGGACAAGGAATCCTCGCACGGCATCGTCCAGCAGGTCCACGGCCAGGCGATCCTGGCCGGTGCCGGGAAGGACAAGATATCCATCTCCACGAAGTAGGCATGAGCATGCAGCGCCACGTTTACCGGCCGCCCAGGGGGAAGATGTCCGGGATCTTCGCGATCCTCGGCGGCATCATCGCCACCGTGGTCGTGTTCGTGGCCATCCCTCTTTCCCAGAAGCTGAACGAACAATTCTCCGATCCGGTGGCGCCGCCTCCCGAGATCACGGTGGCTCCCCCGGAGGAAGAAGCGCTCGCCATGGACGAGCCCCCGCCGGAACAGGAAGAAGAACCACCGCCGGAAGACCCCGTGGAGGAACCCGCGAATCTCGACATGGACCTGGCCGTGGCGGACCTGCCGCTCGGCACCGGCGGGGGCTTCGTCATGAACGTCCCCACCTTCGCCCTGAAAAAAGGCGACGACTTCGGTGGAAACGACCTCGATTCCCCGCCGACCCCGACCTCCAAGTTCCAGCCCAGCTATCCGAGCTCCCTCCTCTCGAAGGGCATCGGCGGCAAGGTGCTGGTGGCATGCGAGATCGATGCAAACGGGCAGATCGTCTCCACGAAGATCCGCCAGAGCTCCGGCCATCCGGAGCTCGACAAGGCCGCGCTCGCCGCGGTGGGCCGCTGGAAATTCAAACCCGGCTCGAAAGGCGGCCGCAAGGTCCGCGCCAGTTGCGTGGTCCCCTTCAATTTCGAGGTGAAGAAAAACTGAGCCTGACTTTTCCCCGTACATGATCCCGCTGAAGACATCATTCCTCCCGCTCCGGTCCGCGCTGCTCCTCGCCGCGGCGGTCCTCCCTGCCTCCGCGGATAAAATCATCCCCCCGTCCCATCTGTTCCGGGATCCGAAGTTCGTGAAGGATTTCGTCGGCAGCTACGGATTCCTCTCGGATGTCGAACCGAAGGTCTCCGCGGACGAACAAGCTCTTCTCGTGAAGGTCCGCGAGCTTTTCGACAAGAGCCAGTTCACCGCGGCCGAGCAGGAGATCGTCCGCTTCATCAAGGAAGTGGAAGCTCCCTCCGATCCGGAAAAACAACCCGGCGAGATCAGCGCCGCCATGGTCTTCGTCCTGGGGAATCTCTACTTCTCCGCGGACCGCACGGAGGAGGCGCGCCGCGCCTTCCTCGAAGCCATCCGCCGCTTCCCGCGCTTCCGCCGCGCCCATACGAATCTGGGCTACCTCTACATCTCGAAGAACCAGCTTCAGGAGGCCATGCCCGTGCTCCAGAAGGCCATCGAACTCGGCGAGACCAGCCCCCGCGTTTACGGCCTGCTCGGCTACTGCTACCTGCAGGGCAAGAACGCCCTGGCCGCGGAGAATGCCTACCGCCAGGCCTACCTCCTCGATCCCTCCAGCCGGGATTGGAAGCTCGGCCTCACCCAGGCCCTCATGCTGCAGGACAAGCTGCCGGAAGCCTCCTCCATGCTGGACACCCTTATCGCCGAGAATCCGGAAGACCGGCAGCTCTGGCTCCAGCAGGCGAATGCCCTGCTCGGCATGGAGAAGAAGATGGACGCCGCCGTGAACCTGGAAGTGCTCCGTTTGAAGGGCATGGCTTCCGAGAACGAGCTCAATCTCCTCGGCAACATTTACATGGATCAGGGCGAGGCCCAGCTCGCTCTCTTCGCCTATCTGGATGCGCTGGACAAGGCGCCCAAACTCGATGTCGCCCGCGCCCTCAAATCCGCCCGTATCCTGAATGACTACGGCTATCCGGAGAAGGCGGAGGCTTTCGTGGAAAAAGTGGCGCAAATCGGCTCGCTCGGCGACCGCGACCGGATGGACCTCGATCTCGTGCGCGTGAAGATCGCGCAAAGCTCCGGCGACACCGTGAAGACCGGCACCCTCCTCAACGATCTCTTCGCCCGCGATCCCGGCAACGGCGAAGTCCTCCTGGAACTCGCCCGTCATTACGACAGCCTCGCGAAGGAAGAAACCGACGAGGCGAAACGCGCCGAACAACTCGGCGAGGCGAAAGTCCACTTCAAGCTCGCGCTCGAAAAGGAATCCGTGGCCTACCCGGCGAATCTCGGTCTCGGCCAGCTCCTCGTCCGGGAGCGGCAATATTCCGAAGGCCTCCCCTACATCCAGAGAGCCCTCGCATTGAAGACCGGCGACAAGACCAGCCTGGAGCAATACCTCAGCCGCGTCCGCCGCGCTGCCGACCGCGAGACCCAGCGCAAGGAACGCGAAGCCGCAGAACGTGCCGAGGCGGAAGCCGCCGCCAAACCAGCCCCTTCCAAATGACCTTCATGAAACCTCTCCTTCCCGCCTCCTTTCTCCCCCTCGGTGCAGGCTGCGTCCTCGCCCTCCTTTTACCCTCCCGGGCCAACGAGGCCCTGGACGTGCTGGAGGGCAGGAAGGACGCCGCCGAAGTCCCGCTTCCGCCCCTCCCCGGAGAAGACCCCGCGGGCACCGGAACGGAAGAAACCATTCCCATCTCCGATGTCTGGGCGCCGAGTCCGCTGGATCCGGTCTGGTCGAAGGCCGTGCTTTTCGAAGATCCGGCCAATCCCTGGCTCCAGCAGGCCGCGATCACCGGGCTCTTCCACTGGAGCGGTGCCTGGGGCCAGGCCACCCCTGAGGGCGGCCGCGAGGTGGATCTCGATGGCACCCGCACCCGCCGCGCGCGCCTCGGCGCTCGCCTGAAGGCCTTCCGGAACACGGAGATCGAAGCCGTGGCCGAGTTCGCGGGCGATTCGGATTACAACGGCATCGAGCGCCTGAAGGGCCGCACCACCTTCCTGGAAAACGCCTATGTCAGCTATGGCAAGATGCGACCCTCCTTCACCACGGAGTATTCCACGGAACCGCAGGACCTGCTCGTCCCGGAACGCTCCTTCCTCGTGAACATGGTCGCCCCGGCGTCCACCCTCGGCATCATGATCGGCCAGGATACCAAACGCTGGGATTGGGGCCTGGGCCTCTTCTCCTCGGACAACGACTCGAATATCCCCGGCATCGAGGGCGACGGATTCCTCCTCGCGAACCTGGCCTATGAGGACATCGGCAAGTCCGAAAGCGGCGACCGCATCCGCACCCGCTGGCATGCCGATTACATCTACAATTTCGACGACCAGAACAGCCCTGCCATCCCGCGCTACAATGTCGCGGGGCGGCGTTCGGCGAACGGCAGACAGCTCATCGCGAATAACCCGACCTTCCGGCACCTCTTTTCCACCGGTGTTCAGGTGGAGCAGGATCGCCTCGGCTTCGCCGGGGATTTCATCCTCGTGAACGGGGATTCGAATGCCTGGGGCCTCTCCCTCACCCCCAGCTACTGGGCCCTGCCCGGCACCCTCCAGATCGTGGGGCGCTACCACTACGCCGATACGGATGATGCCCGCGGCCTCGTCGGCGGCATGGGTACCAGTTCGGATCCGTATTTCGATTCCTCCCCCGTTTTCGTCGGGGATGAATACCACTCCTTCTATCTCGGCGCGAATCTCCACGTCTATCGCGACGACCTGATCCTCATGAACGGCCTGGAGCACGTCCTCCTGAAGGACGAGGCCGGCGCGGGCTTCGATACCGATGCCTGGATCTGGCACTCCGGCGCACGCCTTTCCTTCTAACGCATACCTTCCCGTGAAGATCATCCTCGCCCTCCTTCTCGCTTCCGCCACCGCCCTCCCCGCCTATGACCAGGCATCCTTCGGCGCGAGCCTCAACGGCTGGCACCGCGACGGCTCCGCCCGCTATTCCTTGGATGGTGCCCGCTACCGCACCTTGAAACCGGTCGAGTCCGCCGATGAACAGGGCAACCGCACGGTGAAGGTCACCGTCATCCACCTCCCGAATTCCTGGGCGGAAGTCCCCTTCGACCTCGAAGTGACCTTCGGCCCGGATGGCAGTGCGCAGTCCGCGCGCATCTCCGGCGCTCCGCGGGGACAGAAAGTGGACACCGGTGTCATTTACCGGCCCCAGGCACCGGAAACAACCGAGGCCGCGCCCGCCGCCCCCTTCCATCCCCTGGCGGAAATGAAGAAACTGCTCTTCGAATCCCTCGAATCCCAGCTCGCCCGCGCCGCGGAAGCAAAGGACCCCCGCAAGCGCGACCTGCTCGCGCGGATCTGGGGGCCGGAGCCGGTCGATCCCGCCGCCATATCCGCGGGCCTGCGCTACAATCTGGATCTCGTCCTCGGTTCGACACCCGCCCCGGCCAAGTAAGAGGAGCTTTCCCCGCGGCGGATTGCTGCTAGCCTTCACCCCATGGTGAAAGTCCTCGTAATCCCCGGCAGCGCCCGCCGCGATTCCTTTAACAAAAAACTGGCCGCCGTGGCCGCCAAGCTCCTCGCGGACGCCGGCGCTCGGGCCGACCTCGTGGACCCCGCGGATTTCCGCCTGCCTCTCTTCGACCAGGACCTAGAGGAGGCCGAAGGCATGCCCGCCCCGGCGAAGGCCCTGAAGGAAAAGTTCCTGGCCAGCGATGCCATCCTCTTCGTCGCCCCCGAGTACAATTCCTCCATCACCCCGCTGCTGAAGAACATCATCGACTGGGTGAGCCGCACCGAAACGGATGACGAACCCGCCCTGGCCGCCTACCGAGGGAAGGTCGCGGGCCTTCTCTCCGCCTCGCCCGGCGCGCTCGGCGGCCTGCGCGGCCTCGTCCACCTCCGCTCCATCCTGGGAAATATCGGCGTCCACGTCATCCCGAAGCAATTCGCCCTCTCCTCCGCCGCCTCCAAGTTCGGCGCGGACGGCGATCTAAAGGATGCTTCCGACACGAAAGCCGTGGCCGCGGTGGTGAAGGATCTGGTGAATACCGCATCCAAACTCGCTTCCTAGGGGATCGCCCCATCGCTTGGGCCTTGATTCGCCGTCCTGCTCGGCTTTGCTCCCACGCATGGATTTGGAGGCATTGAAGGCGGCCCTTGCCGCATCCCCCGACAATCTCCCTCTGCTGATGCTGGTGGGAAAGATGCACGAGGATCGTTTCGAGCTCGCGGACGCCCGCGCCTGTTTCGACCGCGTGGTGGCCCTGCAACCGGACCATGGGGAAGCTCTCGTCGCCATCGCCCGCATCCTCGATCTCTCCGGCGAAAGTTCGGAGGCCGCCGTCCGCCTGGAGTCCCTCTGCGCCCGCCAGCCGAAACTCGCCCCGGCATGGCTGCTCCGCGCACGCATCGCCCTCGACGAAGGGGATGCCCACGCCGCCCGCGGCTTTTATGATACCGCCGTCGGGCTGGACCGCTCCGTCGCGGACGACGAACTTCTCCAGGCCATTCTGAAGGCAGGGGGCAACCGCAAGGTCGCCATGTCCGCCTCCGGCATGCCCGTGGAGGAGGATGATGACGATGACAATCCCTTCGAGGGCATGGATGCCGTCGCCGCCCGCGAGCTGGACCTGGAATTCCGCGTCACCTCGGACATCGGCTTCCCCGATGTCGGCGGGATGGAAAAGGTGAAGGACGACATCCGGATGAAAATCATCCACCCGCTGAAAAACCCCGGCCTCTTCGCCGCCTACGGGAAGAAAGCCGGCGGCGGCGTGCTCCTCTACGGTCCGCCCGGCTGCGGCAAGACCCTCATGGCACGCGCCACCGCGGGAGAAATCAATGCCTCCTTCTTCTGCGTCGGCCTGCACCAGGTGCTGGACATGTATCTCGGCGCTTCCGAGCAGAAGCTCCACTCCATCTTCGAACTGGCCCGCAAGGCGCAGCCCGCCGTCCTTTTCTTCGACGAAACGGACGCCCTGGCCGCGGACCGCCGCGACCTGCGCACCTCCGCCGGCCGGAATCTCATCAACCAGTTCCTCAGCGAGCTCGACGGTGCCCAGGCCGATAACGACGGACTTCTCATCCTCGGCGCCACGAACGCTCCCTGGCACCTCGATAGCGCCTTCCTGCGCCCCGGCCGCTTCGACCGCATCATCTTCGTCCCCCCGCCGGATACCGCCGCGCGGGAGGAGATCGTGAAGATCCACGCGAAGGGCAAGCCCCTCGTCGATTTCGACCCCGCCGATCTCGCCAAGCGGACCGAAGGCTTCTCCGGCGCGGACCTGAAGGCCGTCTTCGACCAGGCCACCGAGCTCGCCCTCGCGGAAGCGATGAAGAAAGGAAACGTCGTCCCCGTGAGCGGCAAGATGCTCGCCAAGGCCTCCAAGGAGGTGAAGCCCTCCACCCGCAAATGGTTCGAGAGCGCGAAGAATCACGCCCTCTACGCCAACCAGAGCGGTTTCTACGACGATGTCCTCGTTTATCTCGGCCTGAAAAAATGAGCGCCACCTTCACCCGCGCGCAAATGTTGCGCGAGCACCGCCGCCACGAGGAAGCCGTGGCAATGCTCCACAGCCACCTGGCCCAGCAACCGGACGATCCCGCCGCCTACATCGAGCTCGCGCTCAACCGCACCGAGATCCCCGGTGCGAAGGCCCTGGCCTTGGAAGACGCCCGCAAGGCCACCGGCCTGCTCCCCGGCGACCCCTTCCCCCTCGCCCTCCAGTCACGCATCCTCTCGATGATGGACCGCGAGAAGGAAGCTCTTCCTCTGGCGGAATCCGCCATCGCCATCGATCCGGAGGATTCCTACTGCTGGAATTCCAAGACCCTCGCCCTTTGCGGCCTCCAGCGCTGGAAGGAAGCGGAAGAATCCGCCCGCCGGGCGCTCCAGCTCGATCCCGACAACGAATCCGCTTCCAACCTTCTCTCCCACGTCCTCCGCCTTCAGAACAAGCTGGAGGAATCCGAGCAGGAAAGCCGCCGCCGTCTCGCGCGCGATCCGGAAAACGCCTTCTCCTTCGCCAATTCCGGCTGGGCCGCCCTCCAGCGCCGCCAGATCCCGGAGGCGGAGGGCTACTTCAGGGAAGCCCTGCGCCTGGACCCGCAAATGTCCTTCGCCAAGGAAGGCCTGAAGCAATCCTACAAGGCCCGCTCCGGCTTCTACCGCCTCTTTCTCCGCTGGGCCTTCTTCCTCCAGCGCTTCAGTGAAAAGCACCGCACCCTGATCCTGATCGGCATTTTCGTGGCCTTCCGCGTGGTCCGCGCGATCGCCGCCGCGGTGAACCCCGTCCTCGCCATCCCGATCGCCGTCGCCTATTTCATCCTGGTCTTCGGCACCTGGCTCTCTTCCGGCATCGCGAATTTCCTGATCCTGAAGGATCCCGTCGCCCGCCTCTCGCTCGACCGCGGGGAAAAGCTGGAGGGCATCGCCGTCGGCACCCTTTTCCTCGGTGGCTTGGCCGCCCTGATCGGCGGGGCCGCCACCGGCCTCGTGCCTCTCATGACCGCGGGCGGCACCATGATGGGAGCCTCCATTCCTGCCTCCATGGTTTTCACCAATGAATCCCGCACCGGCAGGCTCGTCTTCGGCGCCTGCCTCGCGCTGGTGCTTGTCATGGGCGGCTTCGTCACCTGGAGCATCGCGGCCGATCCCTCCTCCGGGTTCAGCGGCGGGAAGGCCGGGGCGGCCCTGACTTTCGGCCTCGTCGTCGTCATGGCCGTCACCTGGCTCGGCATGGTGCCCTCCCTGCGCGATAAGAAGCCGGAATAGCCGATCCCGTCATCCCGCGCCCGCGGCGATAAGCCCGGCCTTTTCCCGCGTATCGCCCGCATGATTCCGCGCCTCCTGCTCCTCCTCTCCCTGGCAGCTACTGCTGCGGCGGAGGATTTCGTCCCCCGCACCGCTTCGGAGGCCCGCCTCTTTCTCCGGGTCCCGGCGGAAGCCCCGCC
>CBFGVD010000004.1:0-20384 GCA_965651965.1 uncultured Verrucomicrobiaceae bacterium
GACGTTCTTCAAGCGAACTCCTTTCCACATCAATGAACGGGAGACCGAACAAGTGCAGCCAGAGACGCTCGAAAACATAACCGTTTGAATAGTGCCCGCAGGCAAGCCTCCGCATACGGGGAATATACCGCTTCGGCACAAGGCCCAAGCGGTCGTTCCTGACCGCGAATATGGCTCCGTAGGCAAACTGGACCAAGGCGGACCGCCACGCCCGCTCCGCAACCTCTACAAGCCCGCAGGATTCCAGGAAATGGCCGCTTATGCTCATACCACGGATCAGGCGATGATGTTCGCAATAGTCCTTGAAGAAGCGCCGCCCTCCTGCTTCATCCTGCCAGCCGAGGATATCCAGCGTGTGGGCACTGCACAACTCGCTGCGCACGGGGATGCCATCGATCCACTCGGAGTCATCAAGCTGGCGGGAGGCCGCCGGCGGAACATCGCAATGGTCTGCATACCCCGCTGTCAGCACCTGAACCTCGCCCCATGCCATCCTGCGCTCCAGAAGCATGGGGAAATCGGGACTGTGAGGAAATGGATCGCCTTGGCAAAAGGCCGTCCACTCGCCGTCTTCTCCATGCGGATAATTCTGAAGATGGTGCAAGTAGGTATCCGACTCGCGGCCCCGGTTCGGGAGCTTCTGCAAATGGTCGATTCGCTTCAAGAGTCGCTTGTCCTTGATCTCGCCGCCTTTGTTGTAAACCGCTAGGGCGATATCCTTTGGGAGCTTGAGCAGCCATCCGATGTCCTCCTCATAGCGTGCCACCACCAGAGTCAACCGATCCCGGGCCCTGCCGAGAGGAAACGCGACCCGGGTTTCCCGTTCCCTTGCTTTTTCCTCCAGCATCCCCTGGAGGATCGGGCTTCGCGCCCACTCGGCCGGCTTCCTTCCCCTTTCCTTCCGCGACTGTTCTTCCAACAGCTTCGACTTCCCGAAACACAGGATCTCACTACGGGGATTCGCCCAGGTAACGTATTCAATATCGTGTGCAAACCACTGGTTCACCGCCTCGTTGGCCGCCAGGAACGTGAGAACACCGCTCATCGCAACCCGTGGATATACAGCAGCGATGAGAAACCATTCGTCGAAGCCGTAGGTCGGCCAGTCGGTTCCGAAGATCGGAAATTTGCGCTTCTTTCCTTTCATTCCCGGCAAGGTGCAATGGTCGGGCATGCTCCCCCTTGCAGTATGCCACAGAAAGGCCTTCATCAGGAGCGTCATGGAATAACCTCCCGCCGCGCCGAATTGATTCGCGGCAACGGGGCGGTAATACCCCGGATCATTTCCATGTGAAATCGAATCGTAAATATATGGAACGCGCCAGAAACCCAGCCCCGCGTCCATGATCCGCTCCGTCCGCAGGACATCGTGAAACACCTGAGGGGCGCGGTCCGCATCCGTAATGGTCACCCACCGCCCCACTTCTTCCAATGCCAGAAAACGCCACATGGCCCCGGGATTGTGCCGCAACGAGGAGCCCTTCATCAGCACCACTTCGCACCCCGCCGACACGAGATCCTTGACGAGGAACCCGAGATCCGCCGCAAGATAGACCCGAAATACCACATCCGGGCGTAATTTCCTCAAAAGCTCCGCGCCCTCAAGAAGAGGTTCCACATAGTGCTCCCAAGGAGAAAACCGCGTCACCAGACCCAATTTCCCGGCATTTTTCATGATCCTTCTGGTTGGCACAGGCAACTCATCTTCAGCCTTCCGCGCATTCTTCCAGAACAAGCTGGCTGAAACGAGGTGCTTGCCTGTTCGCGGGTTGATCACCTTGTCAACACCGCACATCTCATCTAGCCAACGACAATCCGAACTGGTCGCATCCGATTCAAATTCGGCAACCTTATCATCATCAAACACGGGAAAGACATCGGTCCAGCTCATACACAATTCCTTACCTTTGGGTTTTTCGTCCGGAAAAAATCGGACATAAGGTGGTGACGAAGAAACTTCTTGATCAAACCACATCATTCCAGCAAGAACGAAACATCCCACTCCCAAAAAAAATGACATTGCCATCCACAAACCTGACAACTCGTCGCGGCTTCCTCAAGACTTCGGCCTTAAGTGTCGGTGCCGCGACTCTTCTCACCCAGGGCACCGCACTTGCGGACACCGTGAGCGGCTCCGTGTGCGGACTGCCCTGTTCATACGCGGAAACCATCAATAACCACCAGATTTACAAAAATGCGGCGGGGGAATACTTCCGCGTGGTGGAATGCCAATGCGCCCGCGAACACAAGATCGGTAAATACTGGATACCCGCCGAGCATTCCAATAGTGCCAAGAATGCAGAAAAGCAAAACGGCGAGCACATCCCGAGCGCCCATGCAGTTTATTGCAATGCGATTTTGTAGGCTAGCCCCGCAGCTGTTCGTCGGGTCTGCCATGCTCTTCCTCGTTCCCGGATGCGGGGACAAGCAGGATGACGGATCACCCGAAACGGAAGTAGCCCGGACCGCCCCGGAGGGAAAGTCGTCGCGGCGTGCCACGCCCGAAGCCCGCAGCCCGGGCTTGCGGCAGATCCGGGACAATAGCCGCACGAACCTGGACAACGACGGATATCATCGCCTCAAGAGCGACATTGCGGCCTTGGACAAGGGCCAACTCCTTCTCTTGCTCGAAGAAACGAGCGAGACGAGGGGTACTCCTGCCGATCAAACCACGTTCAAATTGGCAATCGCCGAACTTGCCAGCAGGGACCCGGTTGCCGCGCTCGCTTGGTTCTCCCCGGAAAAGATGAGCGCCTGGGAACCGGGGTTCTTGGAGGTTTCGAAAGTTCTAGCAGCCTCGAATCCTGCGTTGCTCAAGGAATGGCTGGATACCAACCTCTCCCGATGCTCCCCCGCCGCTCGCGGGAGTTGTACCTATTCAGCACTCTCCGCTTGGAGCGAGACTGATCCGGAGGGGGCGTTTTCCTATCTTTCCAAGGCAAAGCTGGATCCCGGCTTGGTCACTGAATCGCTCGGGCCCGTCTTCTTCCATTTCGGTCGCCAAGATCCTCAGGCGGCCCTGGCTATGGCAAAAACCCTCTCCGGCCGAGATTTCGACCAAGCTCTCCGCAATATTTCGATGGGGGCTTCGGAGAAGAATCCCGAGGATGGGATCGAGATCGCTTTCGACATTTCAAACGCGAACACCCGGGGTAGGGCCATCTCGGAGGGCATGAAAACCTGGATGGCGAAGGACCCAGATGCTGCTCTGAAAATGCTGCAATCCTTCGAGGTCAAAGACCTGCAATCCATCCTCGCAGCTGCCCCAGGAGATTCGGATTCCATCGTCAACGTCCTCGGGCAAAAAAATCCCGCCGCCCTCTGCGACCTCTTGGGAGGGATTGTCGCCACGGATTCCAACAGGGAAATATTTGAATCCGCGATCCAGAGCCTTGTTTCCAGCAGCCCGGAAAGTGCGGTAAGCATGATCGATTCACTGCCAGCAGGAGAGCTCAAGCACAAGCTCCTGGGCTCCCAGTTCACGGCGATGGCCCGGTCAAATCCCGGCATGGCCTTGGCGAATGCGTCGAACCTCGACGAAGCCTCAAAGGCAAGAGCTTACGCGAGCATCGGTGCCGTCGTCGGCAGTGGGGGCACCGACCCCACACTCGAACTGGCTGCGACTCTGCCGGAGAAAGATCGAGGCATTTTCCTTGCAAGCGCGCTGCCGTCCATCATCGGCCGGAATCCGAAGGAGGCCGCGCTGTTCCTCTCTGAAAGCGACTATGCTTCCTCCCTTGCGCCGGACCAAAGACATGCCCTGCTCGGGGAACTCGGGTCAGGCCTCAACCGAACCGATGCCGCCTACGCGAAGCAATGGCTCGCTGAGTTGCCCGGGGACGACCAACCGCACGCCATGAGCGGAATCGCGAGCGATATGGCCCGGAATGACATCCAGGGCCTGGCCGCGTTGCTGGGCTCCATGCCTGCGGACAAGAACTGGGAAACGGGGGTGCGGGTGCTGATCCGCCATTTGCAGGGTTCCGACAAGGAGATGGCGGAACGGTGGCAGGAAGCGTTGGCAAAGGCCGGCTACAAATAGGCGGCCATGTGTGAGGATGGTCCTCTGCGGAACGGCTCTCGCCGTCATCCCCCTTGCCCGGAGCTGCCTTTGCCTCTATTCACCCGGCGTGGCCATTGACGTCGCATTCATTGCAAAGATCGATTCCCCGCGTTTCTGCGAGCGCCTTTTCGCGGTGCTGCCGGATGTGATGTTTTGCCTGAAGGATGCGAACCGCTGCTACCGCGCGGTGAACCAGGCCTTCGTGGAGCGTTGCGGGCTGAAGGATACCCGGCGCCTGATTGGCAGGCATGCGGAGGAATTCTTCCCCGCCGCCCTGGCGGACACCTACCGCGAGCAGGACGAGCACGTGCTGGGCACGGGCGCGGAGATCGTGGACCAACTGGAACTTTCCCTGAACCGGGACGGCAGCCAAGGCTGGTACCTCGCCACGAAGGTGCCGCTGCACGACCGCGCGGGGAAAATCATCGGCCTGGCCTCCGTGTCGCGCGACCTGCGTGCACCGCGGGAGGGCGATGCCGAACTGGCGGGCATCGCGAAGGTGGTGGATCACGTGCGCGACCACCTGGACGAGCCGCTGCGGGCCGCGGAACTGGCGTCCATCGCGGGGCTCTCCCCCACGCAGCTGGAGCGGCGGATGCATCGCGTCTTCCAGCTCAGCACCACCCAGTTCGTGAGGAAGAACCGGATCGACAACGCGGCGCGGCTGCTGCGGGACACCGGCATGGCCATCGCGGACGTGGCGCTGGAGTGCGGCTACGGCGACCAGACGGCCCTGACCCGGCAATTCCGCAGCATGGTGGGCATGCCCCCCGCCGCCTACCGGGACCATGTGCGCAAAAAGGCCCTGCCATGACGCCCGCCCCGCCCCGCCGCATCGCGCTTTTCGGCGGGACCTTCGATCCCGTCCACGAGGGGCACCTGGAAATCGCCCGCCGGGCCCATGAGGCCCTGGATCTGGATGAAGTTCTCTTCCTTCCCTGTCATGTCTCCCCGCACAAAACCGGCCGCCGCACCGCTCCGCCGGAGGATCGCCTCGAAATGGTCCGCCTCGCCGTAGCCGGCCTCCTCTGGGCCACGGTGGACGATCACGACCTGCGCGGCCCGCAGCCGGCCTACTCGTACCTCACCGCGGAGGAAATGAGCCGCCGTTTCCCCGGAGCCCGGCTTTTCTGGCTGATGGGGGCGGACCAATGGCGGGCCCTGCCGCACTGGAAGGAACCGGACCGGCTGGCGGAGCTGGTCGAGTTCATCGTTTGCTCCCGCGACGGTGCTCCCGCTCCCCGGCACGGCTGGCGCGCGCATTTCCTGGCCGGGGAGCACCCCGCCTCCGCCACCGCGATCCGGGAGGCCCTGGCGGCGGGAAAGGAAGCGCATTGGCTGCCCCCGGAGGTCGCGGACCACATCCTCCGCCGCGGTCTCTACAAACCTTGAACCGCTGCTTGCAGGATCTACGTAGGGCATCTAGCGTCGGACCGATTCCCCGATCATGAAGCCCATTTTCCGCGCGTTCCTCGTCTGCCTGCTGCCGCTTTCCGCCGTCTGCGGCCAAGAGCCCGCGGCTCCGGCCCAGAAGCAGTATCCCCACCAGATCGAATTCTCGAATCTCCCGGAAGAGAAACGGAAGGAGTATCAGGAGAAACTCGCCGAAGCCCAGCGGCTCTTCGCCCAGAAGCGGGTCTTCGAAACGCTGGACAAGCTGAAGGAAGCCACCGCGATTTTTGAGAACGACCCGGACCAGCTCAACCTGCTGGGTGCCTGCCAGGTGGAGTTCCGGAATTTCGACAAGGCCAGGGAGCATTTTGAAAAGGCGAATTCCCTGGTTCCGAACCACCCTTCGATCCTTTTCAATCTCGCCGAGCTCTATTTCGTCACGAAAGACTGGGAGGCGGCGGAGACCCACCTCTCCAAGGTGCTGGAACTGGCCGCGGAAAGCGCTTCCAAAGGCGATATCCAGCTTTCCCGCCTGGTGGAATTCAAGCTCCTGCTGGCCAAGCTCAAGCTCGGCAAAAAAGACGAGGCCGCCAAGCTGGCGGCGAAATACGACTATCTGGACGATTCCCCGTACCCCTACTATGCGGAGGCGGCATTGAACTTCGACGCCGGCAAGGAAGTGGACGCCGAGGCGGCGATGGCCCGCGCCTCACGCATTTTCCAGAATCCGGCGATGCTGGCGCCCTGGCAGGACACGATGGTCGAGTACGGCTACGTGAAGGGCTTTTTCGGCGGGGATGAAGGGGCGGACGCGACACCGGCCATCCCCGGCACGGGAGAGTGATCCTGGCGTGCCGCCCTTGTCACAGCGGCTCCGGGATCCCCTCGAAGGGCGTGAAATCCACCCGCTCCAGCTTCACGCCATAGAGCCGCGCGATCTCCGGGGCGTCCGAGCTGTGATAGACCTCCCGGTAATAGATCTCGCGGATGCCGTTCGCGCAGAGCGTCTGCATGCAGGCGGTGCAAGGCATGGTGGTGGTGGCCACCAGCTTGGCCTCCCCGCGGCGGAAAAGGCTGCACAGGTTCACCTCCGCATGGAGCATGAATTTCTGCCGGGCCTCGCGGTCGTCCCAGAAGCCTTCCGGCGCGTTGAAACCGGGGGCCAGGCCGTTGTAGGCGGTGCCGATCACGCGGTTGTCCCAATCCAGGGCGGCGGCCCCCACCTTCCGGTAGGGATCCTCCGAGCGCATGCTGGCCACGTGGGCCAGCGCCATCGCGTATTCCGGGATCGAAAGGCGTGCCACGCCGCGGAATGAACCCGCCGCCGCGCCGCGCGTCAACGCTTGGCCGCGGCAATCCCCAGCGCCTCGCGGACGAGGCGCCGCGAATCCGCCCAAGCGGGATCGGGGGATTCCTCGCCCGCGGCGGCCAGGATCCGGTCCAGGCGCGAATCGTCGATGCCCTCGCCCCGGAGCCACATCCCGAAGGCGGCCACCAGGGCGGCCTGCTTCAAGGCGGAGTCGCGCGATTCCACCGCCGGGAAGCGCTTGCTGCGGCCCTCCGTCTTGACCACCAGATCCCCCGCCTCCCCGGCGGCGGATGCCAGTTCGATGAGCACCAGCGTGCGGCGACCGGCCGGCAGCACGGCGGAGGAATCCCCCCCGCCCGCACCGGTGGAGGCGAGCACGCGCACCCCGCCCGGGCGGGATGCGGGGGCCGGGCTGAAGGACCAGGCCACCGTCTTGGACTCCCCGGTCTCGTTCGCGATCTGGACGCCGACCAGACGGCCCGGACCGGACCATAGCGAGGTCATGGAAACGCAGGCCACCCTCAGACCGGCGAATTCGCGGGTCTCTTCGGCGGGCGGGAGCGGGAAGGCATTGGCCAGCTCCTCGATGCGGACGGCGTCCTTCGGCGGGAGCTGGTTCTTGTCCCGGATCCAGCCGCGCACCCAATCGTAACTGGCACGCCCCACCAGGACGGGAAGCTCGATTTCGGAAGCCTGCCGCAGAGGTGACAGCGGCATGGTGGCGGGCAACTGCGAGGCTTCCGGCAGCGCCCCACTTGCCAGCCCTCCGTCCTCCGGTCCCGGAAAGTCGGGAATCGGGTGCGGCAGCGGGTGTTTCGGCACGGCGGGTTCGCCCTTGGCCGGCAGGACGCGCGGGCCGGGCAAGGGCCGGAGCACCGGACGGGCCTCCTCCACCGGGCGGGAAGCCCGGGCCAGGGGCCGGATGTTTCCGGTCTCCAGGCGGGAAGCGAGGAAGAGTCCCGCCGCGAGCACGGCCGCCGCGGCCGCGAAGGCGGGCCAGGCGCGCCGCGGTTTTTTCCGGGCCGGGAAGCGGATGATATCGGCCGCGGGAGCGCGGCCGGCTTCCCTTACCGCCGCCCGTTGCTCGGGCCGCAAGGTGGAAGCGGCAAGCGCGCCGGTCAGGAAATCACCGGTGCTGCGGAGCTCCGCGGCGAGAACCCGCAGGGCGGGGTCCGCCGCCACGGCGCGGGCCACTTCTTCCGCCTCGGCGGGCGGCAGTTCGCCGAGCACCCAGGCGCTCAGACGCGGATCGTCAGGTTCCAGTTTCATGGCGGGGAAGGATCGGAGTCGTCGGGGGCCAGGAGCTCGCGGAGCCGCTTCAGTCCGGTGTGGATCAAAAAGCCCACGTTTCCGCTGCTCAGGCCGGTGGCCTCGCAGATTTCCTGGTAGCTGCAGCCGTCGCGGAATTTCATCAGGATGACCGTCTGCTGGTTTTGCGGGAGCCGGGAGAGGTAACGCATCGCGCGGGCGAGCCTTTCGGCCTGCTCCAGGGCACGGTCCGGCGCCGGGGCTTCGCTTTCGCGGGCATGGAGCAGGCTTTCATCGATGGGGGTCAGGCGGGATTCCTTGCGGAGAACATCCAGGGCGCGATTCCGGCAGACGGTGAAGAGCCAGGTCTTCAAGCCGTCCCGGACCTTCGCCACGTCCTGCTGGCAGAGGCGGATGAAGGTGTCCTGGACGATGTCCCGGGCACGCTCCAGATCGTGGACGAAGCCATAGGCGTAGCCGACGAGCGGGGATTCATACTCGGCAAGCGCCCTTTCGACGAACTGTTCCCTGGTTTCCAGCATGTCCGGCGAAATCGGCACCGTTCTCACCGGGGGAACGGGCGGCTCCGGAAAATCTTGGGGAAAAGCCGGCTCCATCCCCGGAAAAGTCGCCCGAAAGGCCGCTTAGCGCACGAAGAAGCTGAGATGCTCCAGTTCCAACGCGAGATCCACTTGGTTCACCTGGACGTCTTCCGGAACTTCCAGCCGTACGGGCGAGAAGTTCAGGATGCCTTGGATCCCGGCGGCGACCAGACGGGTGGCCACCGCTTGCGCGAATCCGCCCGGAACGCAGAGGATCGCCAGCTTGACCCCCTTGCTGCGCACGAATTCGTCGATTTCGAGGTCGGATTTCACCGGAATCTCGATACCACGCTTCCGCACCGCCTCGGGATCGGCGTCGAAGGCGCAGACGACCTCGAAGCCCTCCTTCTGGAAGCCCTGGTAGTGGAGCAGCGCGGAGCCCAGGTTGCCCGCCCCGACGAGCACCACCGGCTGCAAGCGCTCGCGCCCCAGGACATCCCGGATCATCGAAGCCAGGGTCACCACCGGATAACCCAGGCCGCGGGTGCCGAACTGGCCGAAGTAGGCCAAGTCCTTGCGGAGCTGCGCGGGCTTCACCCCGGCCGCTTGGGCGAGCATGGTGGAACTCACCGTTTCCTGGCCGTTGTCCTGCAGACGCCGGAGGCAACGGTGGTAGATCGAGAGGCGGTAAATCGCCTTTTGAGGGATATCGATCTTTTCCACGTGCGGCGGAGGAAACGCGGGGAAAGGGCCGGGGTCAAGCCCGGGTGAACCGCCCCCCCGGCGTCAAGGAGCACCGGCGTCCCGCCGGTTGCATCGGCCCGGGCGGCTCCTGTCCTGCAAACGCTGCTGTTTAGCGGAAAACCCGGTCAGCACCGTTCAGGGGCGGTTCCGGACCGAACCGGAACTCACGGGTTCCAAGCCCTCTCCTCCGCACTGCGCCGCAGGTGACGGTATCCTGCTATGGAACCTCCACCACCATTCTCATGATCTCGTCTTGCACCCCCGCGTCCGGAGCAATAGATTTCAGATCTCGGAAAACTCCGGCTTGGAAGGACTCCGCAGCCAACCCTCGTTGACAGATCACCAGCCTCTGGATGAGTTGATCCAGAAACACCCATTCCGATTCTGGAAAATCGCCCGACCAATCTCCCCCTATTCGAGCCAAGGCATCCAAATCGCCTCCGCAGCGCTTGAAGATTGCGATCTTTGAAGGCGTGATCATTTCATGGCACGTAGTGGAAAAGTCTCACAGCTTCCCCGGCTCCTGTAGCAGTTGCGCCACGCGGCTGAGCAGCATCCCGGCTCCGCCGCCGTCCACCACGCGGTGATCGAAGGTGACGACCAGCTCCGCTTCCGTCGCGGGAACGAAGGCTTCCACCTGCTCGCTCCAGACCGGCTTCTTCACCCCGGCACCGAGGCCGAGGATGAGGGTTTCATTCGGCAGGGGGATCGGGGTGCCCGAAGTCAGGCCGAAGGTGCCGAAATTCGTGACGGTGGCGATGCCGCCGCGCAGGTCGTCCTCCGAAAGGCGGCGGCGGCGGCCGCGCTCGACCATCTGGGCATACTCGTTGGTGAGATCGAAGAGCGACTTCTGATCGACCTTGCGGAGCACGGGAACGACGACCCCGTCCTCCACCTGCACGGCCACGCCGATGTCGAAGGCGCGGGGATGCACGACCTTCTGCCCGATCAGGAAGCCGGAACTGGCGGGATCTTCCACCAGGGCCAGGGCGAAGGCCCGCAGGACATAGAGGGTGAGGCCCGGCTTCGGGTCCTGCTGGCGGCGGTGCTCCAGCACGCGGTCGAGCCGGACCGGCAGGCCCACCGTGGCCAGCGGGCGGGTCCAGCTCCGGCGCATGGCATCCGCCACGGCAAGGCGCATGGGGGAGGCATTGCTGCTGGGCCAGGTCTCGATGTAATCGAGGAATTTTTCCAGGTCCTCCACGGTCACGCGGCCGCCGGCCCCGGTGCCCGCGACGGCGGAGATATCGGCTTCCCGCAGGCCCATGTCATCCATGCGGGCGCGCATGCGGGGAGAAATGTAGTGGGCGCCCAGGGTGCCGGTCGGGACGGGCAGGCCCTTCACGCTGGGCACCACGGCCGGGGCTTCCTCGTAGCTGTCGTCATCCAGGGCGAAGTGCAGGTTCCGCTCCTGCACGGGAGCCGCCGCAGCGGCGGTCCGGCGGTCGGCGGCGGCCTCCATGGTATCCACGCCGGTCCGGGCGATTTCCTCCTCCGTGACCTCCAGCACGCCGAGCATGGTGCCTACGGAATAGGTCTCGCCCTCCGTCACGAGGATTTCCTTCACCACGCCGGAGCAGAGGGTGGTCACGCCCATCGTCGCCTTGCTGGTCTCCACCTCGATCACCTCCTGGTCCACCTTCACCTCCGTGCCGGGCGCGATATTGATCCGGACCACGGTCGCCTCGGCGATGGATTCGCCGAGCTGGGGCATCAGGATGGGAACGGTAGGCATGGCAGGGAAAATGACGAATGACTAAGCACTAATTTCCAAACCTTGATGTCAGAAATTCAGGAGCTCGCGCAGGGCGAGACAGATCGACTCCGGCGTGGGGCGGTGGGCGGCCCAGAGCTTGGGATGGTAGGGTACCGGCGTGTCGCGGGAGTTCAGGCGGCGCGGCGGGGCGTCCAGCAGGTGGAAGCCGTCCGCACAGACGCGGGCCACCACTTCGGCGGTGACGCCGCCCCAGGGGAAAGCCTCGCCGAGGGCCAGCAGGCGGCCGGTACGGGCGACGCTGGCCAACACGGTATCGATATCCAGCGGCTTCACCGAGCGGAGGTCCACGACCTCGATCTCCCAGCTTCCTTCTTCCTTCAGGCGCTCCGCGGCGCGCACGGCCTCATGCACCATGGCGCTGTAGGCGACCACGGTGGCGTGCTTGCCAGGGCGGGCGATGCGGGCCTTGCCGATCGGCAGGTGATCGCCGTTGATGCGCGGGGATTTCAGCCAGCGGTAGAGGAACTTGTGCTCGCAATAGACCACCGGATCGTCCAGCGCCACGGAGTCCAGCAGCATGTGGTAGGCATCCGAGACCGTGGCCGGAGTCACCACCACCAGACCGGGGTAGTGCGAGTAGAGCGCCTCCATGCTCTGGCTGTGGAAAGGCCCGGAGCCGGGAGTCCCGCCGGAGGGCAGGCGCACCGTGATCGGCACGGGAACCCCCGTGCGGTAGTAGTGCGTGGCCGCCTGATTGACGATCTGGTTGAAGGCGATGGAGGAGAAATCCGCGAACTGCATCTCCACGATCGGCCGCATGCCCTCGATCGCCGCGCCCACGGCCATGCCGATCATGGCGTCCTCGCTGATCGGGGAGTCCAGCACCCGGCCGGGGAAGGCCTCCGCCAGCCCCTTCGTCGCCTTGAAGGCACCGCCGAATTTCGAAATGTCCTGGCCGTAGAGAAAGACGCGCGGGTCCTCGCGGAGCAGTTTCTCCTGCGCATCCCGGATCGCATCCACGTAAGTCACGCTCATCGTCAAAGTCCCCTCCCCGTTCTGGTCGCGCAGGCATTCCACTCCTCGTGCCAGGGATCGGGCACCGGTTCCTGCTGGGCCTGGGCGACGGCGGCCTGCACCTCGTCGGCGAAATCGGTCTTCCAGCGTTCGATCTCCTCGACGCCGGAGTAGCCGTTTTCGATCATCTGCACCACGCCGGTTTCCAGGCAATCGCGGCCGAGGTGGCCGGTCTTCATTACCGGAGGCACGTAGCTGCCGTCATCGTGCTCGCCGTGGCCGCTGAGGCGGAGCAGGCGCGCGACGACCATCTGGGGGCCACCGCCCTCCCGCGCGAGTTGCACGGCCCGGCCGATGACCTTCGCGCAGGCCAGCATGTCCGTGCCGTCCACGGAGTGGCCGCCCACGCCGTAGCCCTTCGCGCGGTCCAGCAGGTCCTCGCAGGCGAACTGGCGGTCCGTGGGCGTGGAGTAGGCGAACTGGTTGTTCCCCACGATGACGACCATCGGCAGGTTTTCCACCGCGGCCATGTTCAGGCCTTCGTGGAAGGAGCCGGTGGAGGTCGCCCCGTCGCCCACGCAGGTGGCTCCGACGACCCCAGCCAGCTCCCCTTTCAAGCGCCGGGCGACGAGCATCCCCGCGACGACGGAAACCTCCGCGCCGAGGTGGCTGATCATCGCGGGCATGCCGTCCAGGGGCCGCCCGCGGTGGATATTCCCGTCCCGCCCGCGCATCGGCCCCAGCACGGAGCCGAGGTAGGTGCGGGTGCAATCGAGCAAAGGCTCGCCGAAGGCGGTGCGGCCCGCCTGATCCCGGATCAGGGGCGCGAAGATGTCCTTGCCCCTGACGAGGGAAGCCCCGAGCGAGGCGCTGACGGCCTCCTGGCCCTTGCCCAGATAGACGCCGCCGACGATCTTGCCCGCCTTGTAGAGGCTGGAGAGCTTGTTTTCCAGCAGCCGTGCCCGGAGCATCGCACGGAAGACATCGCGGACGTAATCGCGATCCAATCCTACAGCGGTCCTGGCGGCTTCCTCGGTCTCCGGCACGGGGGGAGGCTAAACAAGCCGGACGAAGGCCCGCAACCGCTTTCCGGGGGGCGGGCGGGGAAAGGTGCCTCCACCCCTTTTGAGGGCGGATTTTGAGATTCCCCGCCGCGGGGACGTGGATTGACGGGCTTTCAAGGGCAGGCTTGCTTTCCCCACTGCCCTGAAACCGATCCAATGGCGAAATCCCAAGCATCCGCCCGCATCCGCACCGAGGTGATCCGCCTTGTCGGCCTGATCCCGAGGGGGCGCTTCACGACCTACGGCTCCATCGCCCTCCACATGAACGTGAACCCCCGGCAGGTGGCGCGCGTGCTGAGCCACCTGACGGAGGAGGAATCGAAGGCCCTGCCCTGGCAGCGGGTGGTCGCGGCGGAAGGCCGGATCAGCCGCGGCATGGACGGGGAACTGGCGGTCCGGCAGCGGAAGCTGCCGGCAAAGGAAGGCATCCGGGTGGATGCGCGAGGCTACATCCTGGAGCAGGACGAGCATTTCCACGTGGTGGGCATCCGGCGGGAGATCCGGTGGGACCGGGAATGAGGCCGCTCCTTCGCCTTTCCCCGCCCCGCATGCGCCATTCCGCATTGCCCGCGGCGGCGGGTGCCCTCATAACCCCGCCGCATTTCCGACCATTCTTTCATGAAACCGACTCTTCTCGTTCTCGCCGCAGGCATGGGCTCCCGCTACGGCGGCCTGAAACAGATGGACCCGATGGGCCCGAACGGCGAGACCGTGCTGGATTATTCGGTCTTCGACGCGATCCGCGCCGGCTTCGGCAAGGTGGTCTTCATCATCCGGGAAGACTTCGCGGAGGCCTTCAAGAGCAGCGTGGGAGCCCGGTTCGCCGGGAAGATCGAGGTGGACTACGCCTTCCAGAAGCTGGAGGACCTGCCGGGGGGCTTCTCCGTGCCGGAAGGCCGCACGAAGCCCTGGGGCACGGCCCACGCGGTCCGCGCCGCCCGCCACGTGACGGACGGCCCCTTCGCTGTGATCAATGCGGACGATTTCTACGGATCGGACGCCTACCAATCCATCGCCCGCTGGTTCGCCGAAGGCTACGGCGATGCGGCGAAGGACCACTACTCGATGGTCGGCTACCCGCTGCGGAACACGCTCTCCGAGCACGGCTCGGTGAACCGCGGCATCTGCCGGACCGACGCGGCCCGCCTGCTGACGGACGTGGAAGAAGTCGTCGATATCGCGCGGGAGGCGGACGGCATCTGCCGCGGCACGGCCCTGGACGGCAGCCGCCGCGAGATCGAAGACACCTGTCCGGTTTCGATGAATTTCTGGGGCTTCACCCGCAGCTTCTTCGACCAGATCGAGGAGCACTTCACCGCCTTCCTGAAGGAGAAGGGCGGCGAGCAGAAGTCCGAGTGCTACATCCCCACCGTGGTGGACGACCTGATCCGCCGCGGCAAGGCGGACTGCGTGGTGCTGGACACGACTTCCTCCTGGTTCGGCGTGACCTACCCGGACGACAAGCCGCACGTGGTGGCCTCCATCGCCAAGCTCATCAAGGCGGGAGAATATCCGAGCCCGCTGGGGTGAGGCCGCGGATCGCCTCCTCTACCTCGCGGATCCTCCGGGCGACGCGGCCCCGATAATTTTCACGGAAGCCCAATCGCTGGAAGTCCCGTGCCACCATGCTGCAAAATCCCCGCATGACGGGAACAGCCGGAAGCAGGGTCGTGCCATCGCTCAATATCCGACTCCGGAAAGTTTGGAGAGTTCCGTCGGCGAATAAATCGTCATCATCAGCCGCGGAACTTTGCAGATACCGGAGCAATGCGGGAGCATAGAAACAGAAGGCTACCGGCCCCATCTGCATGAAATCTTCGGAATACGGGGCGCTATTCTCACATAGCATCGCATAAACATCATCGGGGGTCCTTCCCAGAAAGCTCCTCACGGCCCCCTTGCCGTCCAGGCAGTCCGGAACCGGGTTGATGTCGTCTTCGGTAGGAAGGTCCATTGTCAGGAGGAGTATATCAAACGTCCACCGGCGGTCTGCCCGCGCGGATGCGCCGGATTTCCTCGAAAAGCAGGAAAGCGACAAGCCCCGCGGTGATCGCAACGCAAGGCCAGACCAACCAGCGGTCGAAGGGCTGCCGCCCTTTTCCCGGCAGGGATATTTCCCCGTGGATGATTTCTCCTTGCCCGGGCACGCCCGCCTCCCGGGCGATCTTGCCGTCCGGCAGGGCGATGCGGGAGAAGCCGGAACTGGCGAGGCGGAAAAGGGGCAGGCCGTATTCCGCGGCGCGGACGGCGGCGAGCCGGGCGCTCAAGCGGTGGGCGTGCTCGCCCCAGCCGATCACGTCCATGGCGGGGATCACCAGCAGCTCCGCCTCCCGCGCGACGAGCCGGTCCATCACGCGGATGTAGTTCATATCGTAGCAAATGGCGATGCCCACCCGGCCCGCGGGGCCGTCCCAGAGGCGTTGCCGCCGGGCGGGCAGCCCGTCATGCATGAATTGGATCGGGACCGATTTCACCTGCCGGAGAATGATTTCCCCCTGCGGGCCGACGAGGAAGGCGGTGTTGTACACTTTCTCCGGCTCGTGCTCGGAGACGTGGCGGTCCACCCCGCCGACGAGGACGTGCTTCCCGCGGCGGCGGCACCAGTCCAGCAGTTCCGGGGGCGGCTCGGTCTGGTAGGTGTATTCGCTGAGGACCAGGAGCTGCGTCCCGGGGGCTTCCTCCAAGGCCGCATCCAGGCTGGAAATCACCTGATCCGGCATGGGATCTTCCCACTGGATGCCAGCGATGCGAATGGAGCGGCCCGCCTCTTGTCCGGTACCCGCGGCGGGAATGCCCATCAGGCCGGCCGGGAGCACGGCGGGGAGGACCCATTTGATCGCCCCGCGGGAGGTATCCGCCACCCAGGCCGCGGCATAGACCAGCAGGGCCCCGGTGCCGTAGATGCCCAGATGGTGGAAGCTGCCCGCCCAGCCCTCCGCAGGCAGCGCGAAGCCGGGGGTGAGCCAGGCGAACTTGAGCGGCCAGACCTCGCAGCGGACGAACTCCAGCCCCATCCAGAGGAAAGGAGCCGCGGCCACGCCCCACTCCCGGCCGAAGCGCCGCTCCACCAGCTTCCCCACCGCCACGAAGAGACCCAGCCAGAAGGCCAGCAGCAGCCACAGCACCGCGGCAAAGGGGCCGAAAATCTTCCAGAAAAACGCGAGTTGCGGGGCCATGATCCCGATGCCCGCCAGCAGCCCGCCGTAGAAGGCCCGCCGCACCGTGGCCGCGCGGCGCAGGCGCAGGAGGAAAACGAGGGAGAGCAGCACGAACCAGCCTGCCAGCCGCGGCACCGCCATCGCCGCCTGGAATAGCCCGGCGGCCAGCAGGACCTCCGCCGCCCACTGCCGCCAGCTGCTGCCGCGGCGGATCTCCACGGCGTCCAGCACTCCATCGGCGGCCAATCCCTGCCCGGTCATGGCAACATCCAGGCAAAAATCCGCCCTCCCGCCAAGGCGATCATGCTTCGGGAATCCTGATGAATGAAGGAGTTCCGATTTTTCGATTCTCAAAGCCAATCCCGGCAGGCAAGCTCCCGGAAATGACCCCGCCGCGCCTTCTCGCCATCGCCCTGCTCGCCCTGTGTCCCGGGCTTTCCGCACACGCCAGCGGGAAAAAGGGCGAGGACATGGGCATCACCTTCCACCTCCAGGCGGACGAATCGGACAGCCCGAAGATGGTTTTCCCGCAGCTTACCAACGGGAAACAACTCGTGTACCGCCGCTCGCCGGAGATCCACACCAAGGATATCGAGGCCTTCAAGCCCTTCCCCTCCCAGGATGGCGAGGGCTACGGCCTGGTCCTGCAGCTCAAGCCGCATGCGAAGAACCGCTTCGCGGCCATTTCCCACGACAGCGTCAACCGCTGGATGGTCGCCCGCGTGAACGGCCGCATCGTCGATGCCGTGCTGATCGACCGCCAGGTGAGCGACGGCTACCTGGTGATCTGGAAGGGTGTGGGAGCGGCGGAGATCGATGCTTTCGACGAAAAGGTTCCCCGGATCGGGGAGAAGAAGCCGCGCAAAAAGTAAGCCGACATGCCCCGCCTCCTCGCCCTCGCCGCCGCCCTCCTTTCCCCCCTTTCCGCCTCCGCGGTGGAGCTCCGGCTCCCGACGGAAAACCACCATCTTTTCTCCGGCAGGCCGGAGAAGTTCTACATGTACGTGGACCGCACCTTCGAGGGCGAGACCTCGAAGCCGTGGGAAGGGGGCAGCTTCGGCTTCGTCCGCACGCCGATCCGGCTGGGGCAGGACGTCGTCATGACGAAATTCCACGAGGGCATCGACATCGCTCCCGCCGCCCGCGACAAGGCGGGGAACCCGCTGGACCTGGTGAACGCGGTGTGCGAGGGCACGGTCGTCCACGCCAGCAACGTGGCCGGACGCTCGAACTACGGGAAATACGTCGTGGTGGAGCACCGCTGCGAGGGAGATGCCTTTTACAGCGTCTATGCGCACCTTGCGGAGGTGAAGGTGAAGCCGGGGGATCCGGTGAAGGCCGGCTCGCTGCTGGGGCAGATGGGCTACACCGGGGCGGGGATCAACCGCACCCGCGCGCACCTGCACCTGGAGATGTGCCTGCTGATGAGCCGGAACTTCGAAGGCTGGCACAAGGCCTACTCCGGCGGGACGAACTTCCACGGGAACTTCAACGGGATGAACCTGGCCGGGATGGACGTGGCCACCCTTTTCCTGGAGCACCGCAAGAACCCGCAGCTCCGGCTCCAGGACTTCGTGCTGGCGACGCCGGCCTACTTCAAGGTGACGGTGCCGCGGCAGGGGAACTGGGATTTCGCCGAGCGGCACAAATGGATGGTGAAGGGCGACATGGCAGCCCCCTCCCCCTCCTGGGAAATCTCCTTCAGCGCCACGGGACTGGCGGTCGGCATCGCCCCGGGCACGCGCGAGGTGACCGAACCGGTGGTGACCGCGGTGCGGAACTCCCGCATTTCCCACCGCCTGCTCACGCGCGGGCTGATCGAGGGCAAGGGCAGCCAGGCGACCTTGTCCCGCTCCGGCAAGCGGTTGGTCGCGCTGCTGACGGACAATTTCCCGATGCCCTGAGCGCCTAGGACGAGGCCGGCGGGACCACATGGCGCTTGGCAGCCCCGGGGGCCGCCCCCTAGCGTCCGGGCAACATGGACAGCATCCTCGCCCACATCGAATCCCTCGGCCACAAGCTTCCCGAAGTGCCCGCCCCGGTGGCAGCATATGTGAACTGCGTGCGCAGCGGGAACCTGCTTTTCCTCTCCGGCGGCCTGCCGATCGACGGCGAGCGGAAGATCATCGGCAAGGTGCCGGGCGACGTGTCCATCGAGGAAGCGCAGGAGGGGGCGCGCATCATCATCCTGAACCGCCTTGCGGTCATCAGGCAGGAGCTCGGCTCGCTGGACAAGGTGAAGCAGATCGTGGCGTTGAACGGCTTCGTGAACTCCGCGCCGGATTTTTACGGCCACCCGCAGGTGGTGAACGGGGCGAGCGAACTGCTGATCGAAATCTTCGGCGAAAAGGGCAAGCACTCCCGCACCGCCCTGGGAGCCGCGGCCCTGCCGCTGAACGTGGCGGTGGAGATCAATTTGATCGTGGAGGTCGAATAGGGCAAAGTCATGCCATGAAAAAATGGCGGTCTTTTCTCATCGCCTTTCTCACGACAGGTGCCGCCGTTTACTCTTGGCTTGCCCTGCCGTTGTGGCGGGACGTCCGTTTTCAAACCGGCTTCACGGGCGATGCGGTGGTCCTGCCATCCGGCCACCGGTTCAAGCCCGGCGGATGGCATCGCTGGCCGAAGGATGAATCCCCGCTTTCCGGGGCGGATGAGTCCGGCATCCTGAGGCAAGAGGGCCGGCCCGAGCCGGTGAGGATCGAAAAATCATCCGGCACCTCCTACGCGGCCCGTGTGACTACGTCCCGATCCTGCGGGGCGGCGAAGACCTGGTTCATCGTCCCCGCGAAAGAACGGGAGTGAGGCGCACACCAGCCTGCCGGATGTATTACGATTCCCACAACCACCTCCAGCGCTTCGGGGATCCTGCCGGAATCATCCGCGGGATGCAGGCCGCCGGAATCGCCGGATGCACCGTGAACGGCACGAGCGAGGAGGACTGGGACGCGGTCGCCCGGTTGGCGCGGGATTTCCCGGACTTCGTCCGGCCGGCCTTCGGCCTGCACCCCTGGCATGCGCACCGGCGTTCGGAGAGCTGGATGCAACAGTTGGAAGGCTACCTGGACAGCTTCCCGGGTGCCTCGATCGGCGAATGCGGGCTGGACGGCTGGGTGGAAGAGCCCGGCCTGGAGATCCAGCGGGAGGTTTTCCTGCCGCAGCTCGCCCTCGCGCGGGAGCGCGGACTACCGGTGACGGTCCACGCGCTGAAGGCGTGGGAGCCGCTGTTCGAGGCGTTCAAGCGGGAGAAGCCGCCGGAGAAGTTCCTGATGCATTCCTTCGGCGGCTCGGCGGAACTGGCGGAGCGGCTCGCACCCATGGGGGCATGGTTTTCCTTTTCCGGCCATTTCCTCCAGCCGCGGAAGGCGAAGACGGTGGAAACCTTCCGAACCCTTCCGGAGAACAGGCTGCTGATCGAGACGGATGCTCCCGACATGCTTCCCCCGGAAGAATTCATTTCCCATCCCATGGAGGAAGGAATGAATCACCCCGCGAATCTGGCGAGGATCGCGAAGGCGTTCGCGGCAAGCCTGGGAATGACGACGGAACGGCTCGCTGCACTGACAGCGGCGAACCATGCCGCCTTCTTCAATATTGGAGGGGCCTGAGGTGCTTCAGCCCCGGCCCACCACCTATTCCAAGGCTCCAGATGGAAACGCGGCCAGGTACGCGGCAGATTCCCCAGCCCAGCCATCCTCGCGAAGCCGCTCCACGGCGCATTCCCGCCCGGGGATGACCAGTTGTTCCTTCCCGATTTGCTCGAGGTCGGGCGGGAATTCATCCGCAGGGAGGAGACTTTGCGAGAGATGGAAGCAAGCCCAGGCGCGCCAGGAGCGGATTTCCTTCCTCTCCCCGCTCACCCGGGTGGCGAGGTGCTGGAAATGCCGCACCGGATTCCCCAGGAAATATCCCCGCGGCCTCGCGGCCAGGATCCAGGCGAGCGCGGCGTAGGGAGGCGGGTATCGCAAGAGCAGCTCCTCTTCCCCGCGCAGGTCGGCCATGAAGGCCTTGTTGAGCTGGAGGATCGCCTGGGCGGGCTTCCCCTCCATCCAGAGGGATTGGGCGTAGGAAATGGCAGCCAGATAGAATCGCCCGCACTTGGCAGCCCGGTAAGCCCGCGTCACGCTGTGGTC
>CBFGVD010000005.1:0-20301 GCA_965651965.1 uncultured Verrucomicrobiaceae bacterium
CCTGTTCTTCTGCGAGCACAAGCAGCTCCACCCCCTTTTCTACGCGGGCATGTGCACCATCCTGCTGGCGAACCTGCTGCACCCGCTGATCCTGCGCAGGCTGGCGCGGGCGAAGGAAACCGCGCCCCTATAGCTTCACTGCATAGGACCTCAACCCGGCCACCGGGAGCGGCCGGACATCCGAAACCCGGGAGCGCCGGTGGATACCGCAGAGCATGCCCACCGCGCCCAGGGAAATCAGCAAGCTCGTGCCGCCATAGCTGACGAAGGGCAAGGGCAGGCCGTCGTTCGGAAATACCGCCGTGACCACCGCGATGTTCACCATGGCGGGCACCACGATCACGCAGGTCAAGCCCACCGCCACGCAGCGGTCGAACATGTTCGAGGCCTGGGAAGCGATCGAAAGACCGCTCACCGCGATGAGCACGTAGCAAAGCACCGCTCCCAGGGTGAAGGGCAGCCCGAGTTCCTCCCCGACGACGGGGAAAATGAAATCCGTGTGGGCGTAGGTCAGGGTGCCGAATTTCTCCGAGCCGTTGCCCAGTCCCACCCCCGTGGGCCCGCCGTTGCCGAAGGCGAGCAGCGCCCGCCACTGCTGCATGCCCTTGCGGATCTGGTGGTAGGGATTCTCCAGGTCCAGCCAGGCCTCGATCCGCGTCCAGCGGTTCTCGTTCGACCGGACGAACCAGGCGGCGAACGCCATGCCGGCCAGCGCGGTGGGCACGAGGTAGATCAGGCGCGTCCCCACGCAGTAGAAAATCGCCGCCGCCGTCACGGAGAGCGCCAGCGCGGAGCCCACGTCGGTCTCGATCGCGATGAGGCCGACGGGCACCCCGATGATCATGCCCGGCAGCACGAAGCCCCGCCAGAATGTATGCGTCTCCGTCTGCCAGCGGGCGAACCAGCCCGCCATCGCGATGACAGCCACCACCTTGGCAAGCTCGGAAGGCTGGAAGCGGTTGATCACCGGGGCGTAGATCCAGCGTTTGGAGCCCAGTTCGGGGCGGGCGATGCCCGGCACGAAGCAGAATATCAGCAGCACGCAGGCGATGCCGAGCGCCCAGGGCCAGATCTTCCGCAGCCAGATCGGATTCACCCGGGAAAGCACGCATGCCGCGATCAATCCCGCCACCGCCATCGCCGCCTGGCGGGTGAGGAAGTGGTACGGCTCCTCCACGTTCTTCACCCAGGCGCTGGTGCTGGCCAGCATGACGAGGCCCAGCACGACGAGAGCCGTGACGGCGGTGCAGAGAACGATGGAAGAACTACGGGACATTGCGGCGGAAGTTCGGGAAACTCAGGGCACGACGATTTCCATTCCCACCCTCAGCTTCTTGGGATCGGAAATGCGGTTCGCCTTCATGATGGCGGCCGGGGTGGTCTTGTGGTCCTGCGCGATGCGCCAGAAGGTGTCTCCGGATTTCACCGTGTATTTCCTGGACGAGGAAGTGCTTTCCTCCCGCACCGGGATCGCGACCGGCGGGGCATCCGCGGGACGGACGTTCGGCCGGGCCAGGACCGGGGTGGAAGCTGCGGCGGCATCCGTCTCCACCATCTGGGCGTCGCGGATTTCATCCACCGGGATTTCCAACTCCGCCGGCCCTTCGCGCAAGCGGGTGACTTCTTCCGGTTCCACGGCCACGATGGTCCGCGGCGGGATGCGCAGGATGCGGCCGGCCCGCAGTTCCATGTTCCCGTTCGCCTGGCGGAGCTCGGCTTCGGTCACGCCCTTCTCCGTGGCGATGCTCTCGTAGGTGTCGCCCGCCCGGGTCGCGTAGGCTTCGTCGCCCTGCTCCAGTTTCGGCAGGGAGGCATGCGCATCCGGAAGGGGCCGCACGGGAACGATCTCTTCCTGCTTCGCGGCGATCGCGGCCTTTTGCTCGGGGCCTTCGAACCAGGCCCTGTGGGCGATAATCCCGGCAATGGCCACCACGTGGATGATCAGGATGACCACCAGCGCGCGGGCGGTGCCGAGATTCGGCACGTCGCTTTCCACCTCCGGCAGCGGGGCTGCAGAGGTGGCGGCGCGGACTTTCTTGCGCGGGACATTCGCAAATAGCGTGCGCAGGGCGCCTTTCTTCACCGGGCGGCGTTTCACGGACAAGCTGGATAACTTCATGGTCGGGTATCAGCGAAGGTTGAGAACGATTTCACGGAAGACATCCCCGCGCTGCTCATAGCCGGAGAATTGGTCGAAAGAGGAAGTGCCGGGGGAAAGCAGGACGGTGCTGCCGCGCGGGGCCAGGCGGCGGGCGCTCGCCACGGCCTCCGCCAGCGTCCCGACCTGCTCCGTCGGCACGGCGGCGGAAAACACGGCGGCCAGCGGCGCGGCGATCTGGCCGTAGGTAACGGCCGCCACCGCCTTTTTTTCGAGCAGCGGCACCACCGGCGAGTAATCGAGACCCTTTTCCTTCCCGCCCGCGATCAGGATCACGGGCCGGGTCTGGGAACGCAACGCGCTTTCCAGGGCATGCAGGTTCGTGGCCTTGGAGTCGTTGAGGTATTCCACCCCGTCCAGCGTGCGGACAAGCTCGCAGCGGTGGAGCGGCGGGGCGTAGCCGTGGAGCGCGCGCGCCGCATCCGCGATGGAAATGCCGAGCGCCTCGCAGGCGGCGATGGCCGCCATCGCGTTCTCCGCGTTGTGCAGGCCGCGCATGCGGGTGTTCGCCTCCAGATCGAGCACTTCCTCTCCTTTGCGGAGAAGGCGGCGGCCGTCGGAAAACCAGTCCGCGGAAGCATCCTCCGTCGAAAAGGTGATGATCCGCGGACGGATCGCGGGCAGACGCTCGCCCGCGCGGACCACCGCGGTATCGGCCTCGGTCTGGTTCTCGAAGATGCGCAGCTTCGCGTCGTAATAAGCCTGAACCGTCGGATAGCGGTCCATGTGATCCGGCGCGAAATTCAGCCAGATCGAGACGTCCGGGCGGAAGCTGAGGATCGTTTCGAGCTGGAAGGAACTGAGTTCCAGGGACACGGCGGAAGGCACGGGATCGCGCATCACGATCTCGCTCAGCGGCGTGCCGTAGTTCCCGCAGGGCGCGGCATCGTAGCCGCCCGCTTTCAAGATGCGCTCGACCAGCTCGGTGGTCGTGGTCTTGCCGTTCGTGCCGGTGATACCGACGATCCGGCCCTTGAAATAACGCGAGGCGAATTCCGTTTCCCCGATCATCTCCGCGGCATTCGCGGAATAGGCCGCCACCAGCGGCCCGAAGGTATCGATCCCCGGGCTCACCACCAGCAGGTCGCTGCGGACCTCCCTGCCCGTCCCGGCGGTGGCACCGGGATGCAGGTGCACCCCCGCGGGCATGCCCTCGATGGCGGAAGCGGCATCGTGCACATGGACTTCCGCACCCTCGCGCAGGGCGAGCGCGGCGGCGGCGCGGCCGCTGCGGCCCGCACCGAGGATCACGACATTTTTTCCAGCCAGGGTCATCAGACGATCTTGAGAAGCGCCAAACCGAAGAGGGCGAGCATGATGGAAAGGATCCAGAAACGGATGATCACCTGGCTCTCATGCCAGCCGCGCAGCTCGAAGTGGTGGTGGATCGGCGCCATCGCGAAGATCCGCTTCTTCCGCAGCTTGAAGCTGCCCACCTGGAGCATGACCGACATGGCTTCCATCACGAAAACCCCGCCGATGATCACCAGCAGCAGTTCCTGCTTCACGCAAATGGCGGCCGTGCCCAGCGCGCCGCCGATGGCCAGCGAGCCGGTATCGCCCATGAAGACCTTCGCCGGATGGCAGTTGAACCACAGGAACCCGAAACCGGCACCCGCGAGCGAAAGCAGCAGCACCGCCAGCTCTCCCACGTAACGGTTGTAGGGGATCACCAGGTAGTCCGTGGCCATGTAAAAGTGCCCGGCGAGGTAAGCCAGGATGCCATAGGCCAGCGCCACCGTGATGGTGCAGCCGGTGGCCAGGCCGTCCAGGCCGTCCGTCAGGTTCACCGCATTCGAGCAGCCGATGATCACGGCGGCGAAGAAGGGAATGATGAGGAAACCGAGGTCCGGCAGACCCTCCTTGAAGAGCGGGAAACATATCTGGCCGATGCCGATGGGCTCCGTGCCGAGGCGGAAACCCGCCACGCCCCTCTGCAGCTCTTCCGGCGTCGCTCCGTAGCCGGAGATCTCCTTCTTGAAGTAGATGAAACACGCCGCCACCAGCGCGACCACGAGCTGCCAGAAGAGCTTCGTGCGCGCGCTCACGCCGTCGGATTTCTTCTGCTTCACCTTCTTGTAGTCGTCGCAAAAACCGAGCAGGCCCAGCGCCGCCATCGTGCAGGCGCAGACGGCTACGAAAGGATTGAAAGGCCGCGCACAGACGAAGACCGACACGAGCACCGAACCGAGGATGAGCACCCCGCCCATGGTCGGCGTGCCTACCTTGCCGCCGTGCAGTTCCGCCAGCTTGTGCACCTCCGCAGCGGTCCGGATCGGCTGGCCCACTTTCAGGGAAATGAGCCTGCGGATCACCCGCGGCCCCGCCATCACGCTCACCACGAAGGCCAGCAGGCAGCCCGCCGCGGCGCGGAAGGTGATGTAGCCCAGCAGGTTCAGGAAGGAAAACGTGTGCGCCCAGTCCTCCACGCCCGCAAGCTTCTCGGCATCGAAGGCCGCCTTCCACCATTCATAGATCCAGTACAGCATGAGTCAGTCGCGGGAGGGAAATGCCTGGTTCATCACACGTTCGATCGCGGCGCTGCGGCTCGCTTTGAAAAGGACGGCGTCGCCCGGTTTCGCGTGGCCCGCGAGCCATGCGGCGGCGGCCTCGCCATCGGGAAAGTGCTCCGCCTCTCCCGCTCCTTCGGCGATGCCCTGCGAGCCCTCCCCCACCGCCACCACCGCGAGTCCGCGCTCCGCGGCCAGGCGGCCGATTTTCAGGTGCGCCTCCGGCGCGTGCGGGCCCAGTTCGCCCATGCGGCCCAGCACCGCGAAGCGCCGCCCGGTGCCTTCCCGCACCGGTGTCTCCGCGAGCGTGTCGATCGCCGCGGCCATCGATTCCGGGTTCGCATTGTAGGTATCGTCGAAGACCACCACGCCGCCGGAAGTGAAGCGACGCAGGCGCCCGCTGGTCAGCACCGCGCCGGAAAGCCCCGCCGCGATCTCCTCCGGCTGCATGCCCAGGAACCAGCCGGTCCCCGCGGCAAGCAGCGCGTTCGTGACCATGTGCCGCCCGGCCACCGGCAGATCGACCTCCGCCGATGGTTTCCCGTCGATCACGAGGGTGAAACGCGAGCGCATGCCGTCCTGATGCAGGTCCTCCGCACGGATAAGCCCGCGGCCGTTGCCCACGGCGATCACCCGCGCCTTGGTCCGGCGCTTGAAATAGTCGTGGAAATCGCAGCCCGCGGGGATGAAGAGCGCTCCGCTCTCCGGCAGGGACCGCGCCAGCGCCCCCTTTTCCTCCGCGATCGAATCCCTGCTGCCCATGTATTCGATGTGGGCGGTGCCGATGTTCGTGATGATCCCCAGCTGCGGCCGCGCGATCTCGCAGAGCGGCGCGATCTCGCCGGGATGGTTCATCCCCATCTCGAAAACCGCGGCCTCGTGCTCCTCTTCCAGCGAAAGCACGCTCAGCGGCACGCCGATGTGATTGTTCAGATTCCCGCGCGTGGCGCAGACCCGGTAGTTGCGGCCTAGAACGGCGGCGGTGAAATCCTTCGTGCTCGTCTTCCCGTTTGAGCCGGTGATCCCCACTACCGGGATCTCCCTCTGGCGGCGATACCACGCCGCGAACCGCTGGAGGGCTGCCAGACCGTCCGGCACGCGGATCACCGCGCCGGTCTCCGGGAGAGCTCCTTCCCAGCGCTCCACCACCACGATGGAGGCCCCTGCGGCAAGCGCCTGCCGGGCGAAATCGTTCGCATCGAAACGCTCCCCGCGCAGCGCGAAAAACGCGGAGCCCGCGGGAATTGTGCGCGTGTCCGTGGAAACCGCGTTCGCAAGCACGTCCCCCCGCCCGGCGGCGAGTTCGCCTCCGGCATGGCGGGCCAGGCTGCTTGCGTCGATGGGTTTCATCTCCTGCGGTGGGGTTCTTCCGGGCGCTCGGCCAGCGCGCGCCGCGCCTCGCGGCGGTCGTCGAAGTCGATGGTCCGGTCTGCGAATTGCTGGTACGGTTCGTGGCCTTTCCCGGCGATCAGGACGATGTCGCCCTTGCCCGCCGCGTGGATGGCGATGCGGATGGCTTCGGCGCGATCGGCCACAACCTTGTAACGTGCGGAACCCATTCCGGATTCAATTTCCCTGAGAATTGCCTCGGGATCCTCGCTGCGCGGGTTGTCGGAAGTCAAAATGCACGCATCGCTATGAGCTGCGGCGGCCTTGCCCATCAGGGGGCGTTTGCCGCGGTCCCTGTCCCCGCCGCAGCCGAAAACCGTGATCAGCCGCGCCGGGTTCAGCTCCTTCAGCGTCCGGCAGGCATTCTCCAGCGCATCGGGCGTGTGGGCGTAGTCCACGAAGACGCTCACCCCGTCCTTCGTGCCGCAGTGCTCCATCCGGCCCGGCACTTGCGGGGCATCGGCGAGCGCCGCCACCGCCTCGCGCAGCGGGATCTTCACGGTGCTTGCCGCGGCCAGCGCCGCGAGCGTGTTGTAAACATTGAAGCGCCCGATCAGCGGGGCCCGCACCAGGTAGGATTTCCCCTTCGCGGTCAGTTCGTACTCCATGCCCCGTGCGCTCTGGCGGAAGTTGTTCGCGCGGAAATCGCAATGCACGTTGAAGCCATAGCGCAGCAGCGGCATGCGGCCTTCCAGCAGGGTGGCGAATTTCTCGCCTTGGGAATCGTCGGTATTGATCACCGCCACCGGCTTTTTCCCGCGCGGCCGCGCGGCGAGGGATTCGAACCACGAGAATTTGGCCGCGGCATACGCCTCCAGCGTGCCGTGATAATCCAGATGATCCTGCGTGAGATTCGTGAAAATCGCCGCGTCGAAGGCGATGCCCTCCACCCGCTTCTGGTCGATGCCGTGGGAGGAAACCTCCATCGCGGCACCGCGGCAACCGTGGTCCGCCATGCGGGCGAGCAGCGCGTTCAGTTCCACCGGGCCGGGCGTGGTGTGCGTGGCCGGCTTGGCCTCCTCGCCATCGTCCACCAGCACGGTGCCGAGCAGCCCCGCACGATGCCAGGCGCGCTTCATCAGGTGATGAAGCAGGAAGGCGGTGGTCGTCTTGCCGTTCGTGCCGGTGATTCCGGCCAGCTTCAGCTTCGCGGAGGGCTCGCCCGCCAGGATCCCGGCGAGGACCGCAAGCGCGTGCCGCGTGTCGCTGACCTGGATATAGGGCACCTCCTCCGGGTGCCCGCTCTCCGGCGCGGAATCCGCGATGATCGCGGCGGCTCCCGCTTCCAGGGCCTGGGGGATGAATTGGCGGCCGTCCCGCTTTTCCCCGCGGATGGCGACGAAGGCGGTCCCGGGCCCGGCAAGGCGCGAGTCCGCCGTCACGGCGCTGATTTCGGCGTCGAGGGAGCCCGTGCAGAGCGGGCGGTCAAGGGCGGCGATGAGATCGCGTAAAATCACGGTTCCTGGGTTCCGGCGAGCTTGTCTTCTTTTCCATCCACCGGTTCGGTGGGCACGAGATTCATGTGGGCGGCCACGCGGGCGGCGATCTTCGAGAAAACCGGCGCGGCGATCGTGCCGCCGAAATGCCTCACTTCCGAAGTGCTGGGATCGTCCACCACCACCACGCAGACGAAGGCCGGATCGTCCGCCGGCATCATCCCCGCGAAGGAAACGGTATAGTGGCCGGGCTGGTACTTGCCCTTGTGGATCCGCCGCGCCGTGCCGGTCTTGCCGCCCACCTTGTAGCCGGGCACCGCCGCGAGCTTGGCGGTGCCGCCGGGGCCGACGACCTTCTCCAGGGCTTTCCGCATGGATTTCGCCACTTCCGGGCGCAGCACCGTGGCGACCACCTCGGGCGCGTATTCCTCCACCTTCGTCCCGTCGTTCGCGATCACCGACTTCACGATGCGGGGCTTGCGCAGCTTCCCGTCGCCCGCCACCACGGAATAAGCGGAGGCAACCTGCAGCGGGGTCACCGCGAGCGCATAGCCGAAGGAGGTCCGGGAAAAATCCGTGGGATTCTCGCTATCCCGCACCACGCCGGCGCTCTCCCCGCTGAGCAGGATGCCGGTTTTCCGCCCGTAGCCGAATTTCCGCAGGTACCCGTAGTAGCGGTCCATGCCAAGCTGGAGAGCCATCTTGTAGGCACCGATGTTGCTCGATTTCTGGAGCACTCCCTCCACGGTCAGCATGCCATACGGGTGCTCCCTGTCCGTCACTTCCACCGAGCCGTTCCGGAAGTAACCGTTGTGGCAGAAGATCGAGGTTTGCGGGGAGACCAGGCGCTCGTTCATCGCGGCCGCGGCGGGCACGATCTTGATGGTGCTGCCCGGCTCGTAGATCGATTGCAAGGCGAAGCAGGGTTCGTCCAGGTTCTCCAGCCGGTTGAGATTGAAATGCGGGCGGCTCGCCATGCCCAGGATTTCCCCGGTCCCCGGATCCATCAGGATCACGCAGCCGCGCGTGCTGCCGAATTCCGCGAGTCCGGCATCCAGCTCCTCCTCCACGATGGCCTGGATGCCCATGTCGATGGTGAGCTGCACGTTCAGCCCCGCCCGCGGCGGTTTCAGGCCCGGGGTTTCGCCGGGCAGCCGTCCGCCGTCGGCGGAGCGCCAGTGCTCCTGCCACCCGTCCCGACCGGCCAGGAAACTCTCCATCGCCGCCTCAACCCCGAATTTCCCGGTCTGCGCGTAAATCTCGCGCCCGGATTGATCCGTCCCGACCAGGGTTTCCCCGGTGTAGCCGGTCGCATGCGTGGCTTGCGTCGGCGAGGTGTACCAGCGCTTGAAGGAATCCCGGATTTTGAAGCCCTCCAGCCGGTTCTGCGCGATCAGCTCCCGCACGCCGTCGGCGGCGTCGGAGGGCAGGTCCTTGACCAGGATGAACTCGCTGCGGCCCCTCTCGATCGAATTCTTGATCCGCGCGCGCATTTCCTCGCGCTTCAAGCCCAGAGGCCGGGCTAGGATATTCACCGCCTGCGCCAGCGCCTTGTCCATGAAGACATCCTTGGGGGACGGGCCCCTCCCCGTCTCCGGCATCATGTCGTATTCCTTCAGCAACACGCCCCGTTCCGCGGTGATGCGGCGCTCCCGGGCCGCGGGGTCCAGGGCCTCCCAGCCGGGCTCCGCGCTCACGCGCTCGTAGGCCAGCGGCCAGGCGATGGTCTTCGGGTCCTGCAGGTGGGTCGCATTCACCCATACCGTGCCCACCGGCATGCTCTTGGCCAGCACCTCCTCGTTGCGATCCACGATTTTCCCCCGCAGGCCGGGCAGGGTCTCGCGCCACTCGAAGGTCCGCCGCGCCTTGTCCGCGTAGTGCTTGCGGTCCCACGCCTGGATCTTGATCAGGCGGACCGAAAGCAAACTGAGCCCGGTCGCCAGGACCGAGCACAGCACGATACAACGCCTCTGGAAGCCGCGGGATGTCATGGCTAGTCGCGCACTACCGCCACTTCGGCGGCGGCCTCTTGCGAAGGATCGATCTCCTCGATCACGGCGGGCGTGACGGGGACGAGAGCGGAGCCCGTTTCCTTCAGGCGCTCCTTCATTTCGAAGCGGTCCAACATCTTGTCCATGTGCACGTCGATCATCCGGATCTGCACGTGGGTGTGATCGATCCGCTTCAGCGACTGGTCGATCAGCCGCTCGGTCTTCACCTGGGAATTCTTGTACACCGCATGCATCACGCCGCCGCTTACCACCACCAGCGCGGCGAGGATGAGCGTGACAAAGACGGACGGGTGGGTCTTCGGTTCGGAACGGAGACGATTCATCGGGTCGGGGTGTCGGGGTCCAGAAGCTCGGCGACCCGCAGTTTCGCACTGCGGGCCCTGGGGTTCACTCGGAGTTCTTTTTCGCCGGCGGCGATGGCTTTCCTTACCGGCAGCCGGAAGCACCAGTCCGGGTTCGGCCGCGGCTCCGGCCAGTCCGGCCGGTCCAGGTAGGGCTTGGCCCGGTGCTGCATGAAGCGCTTCACCATCCGGTCCTCCAGGCTGTGGAAAGTGATGACGAGCAGCCGCCCGCCGGGCTTGAGCAGATGGACGGAAGCCTCCAGCGCGCGCTCCAGGGAGCCGAGCTCGTCGTTCACCGCCATGCGGATCGCCTGGAAAGCCTTTGTCGCGGGATGGATCTTCCCGCGGCCGCCCAGCGCCTTCTCGATGCATGCGGCGAGGTCGGTGGTGATCTCGAACTTGCGCACGGCGCGGCGCTTCGCGATGGCGGCGGCGATCCTGCGCGCCTGCGGTTCCTCGCCCAGTTCGCGGAAGATGCGGGCCAGTTCTTCCTCCGGCCAGGTGTTCACGACCTCCGCGGCGTCGAAGGCGCAGGAGGGTCCCATGCGCATGTCGAGCGGTCCGGCGCCGCGGAACGAGAAACCCCGTTCCGCGGCGTCGAGTTGCCGGGAAGAAACCCCGAGGTCCAAAAGCAGGCCATCGGCTCTGCTATCCCCCCGGACCTCGGGGATGTCCCGGAGATCTGCGAAATTCCCCTGCCAGGTGCGGAAGCGGTCGCCGTAGGCGGCCAGCCGCTTCGTGGCGTAGGCCAGCGCTTCCGGATCGCGGTCCACGCCGAGCACACGGGCCCCCGCCTTCAGGAAGGCCTCGCTGTGCCCCCCGCCGCCGAGCGTCCCGTCGATGATGAGCTTGCCCTCGCAGGCACCCATCCACTCGCTCACCTCCTCCGGCAGTACGGAGAGATGGTAGCCGCCCGCGGGATCCTGCCCGGGGGTCTGGAAAGTTTCCAACGGCCGCCGATCCGCCAACCAGCCATGGCGCACGGATCGGACAACCGTATCGGAATGAACGGAAAGGCGCGCTGTCCCGAGTACGCCGGTCCGTCCGCATGGAAAATCATCGGGGGTCCGCGCGAACAACCAGCCAGAAGCCGCGCGGACCGCCGAATTGAAAAGCGAAAGGGGTACTGTCCCGAGAAACCCCTTCCGCCCAGCCAGGAAATCTTCCGGCCGCCGCTCCGCCAACCAGCCATGGAATGCGGACCGGACGGTCGTATGGAAGTGGACGGAGAGGCGCGCTGTCCCGAGTACGCCGGTCCGTCCGCATGGAAAATCTCCGGCGATCCGCGCGAACAACCAGCCAGAAGCCGCGCGGATCACCGGGTGTAGAAGCGAAAAGGGTCCTGTCCCGAGTAACCCTTTCCGCCCAGCCGGGAAAGTCTCCGGCCGCCGCCCTGCCAACCAGCCATGGAATGCAGGCCGGACAGCCGTATGGATGTGGACGGAGGGGCGCGCTGTCCCGAATGCGCCGGTCCGTCCGGATGGGAAAATGAAGCCCAACCCCGGCACCCGGCCGTGCCCTGCGGTGGGTGCCGCAGGCCCGCCTTGTGCGGATGCCGGGGTTGGATGGGCGAACAGCATGTTGTCGCTTGCTAGGTGTGGGTGGGTGAAATTTTCAGAGGACGCCGAGGTCGCCGTCGTCCATGCCGAGCTCGATGTCGGTGATGCGCTCGAAGGTTTCCTGCGTGCAGAGCATGTAGAAGGGGCCGCGCCCCGCCAGGATCACGGGGCCGTCCGCCTTCAGGCCCACGCGCTCGCTCCAGTCCTTCGGGACGGTGAGCTTGCCCTGGCTGCTGACGGTGGCCTTCTTCGACATCATCCGGAGGTGCCCGACGATCTGTTGCTTCTTCGCGGGAGTCAGATCGCTCTGCTCCACCTGCCGGAACTTCAGGTCGAACTCCTCCTCGCTGAACACCTTGATGACCGGCAGGTCGTGTTCCTTGGAAAGCTGGAGCCGGATCGCCGTCTCCTCCGTGTCCGGACGCCACTCGACGGGGATGGATACCCGGAACTTCGGGTCCATCTTGTAGTCGAAGTGACTTTCGTGGATGCGGGTGGAGGAGGCCATTGAATGCGGACAGTCCGCTGAAGTGCCTCGAACTACACCAAAGTACACTCAAATCGTCAAATCAAATTCCAGAAGCTCTAAACAAAATTTTAAATCATTTATAATTAGTGCTTTACGATCATTTCCAAATTCGCGACCAGGGCGAAAATATGAAAAATCGGCGGCGTGGCTGGCGGATTTTTTGCAAATTCAGCCATTGAAAATCAGTCATGAGTCCGAAAATGCGCAAAATCGCGGCTATCGGTGTACTGCTTCGTTATCCGGTGTGTTGCGGTGTACTTTTCGGGAAAATTGTCCTATCGGACAAAGTCTCTTCCCGGCGCGATCCATGTGATGCCCGTCCGAACATGACAGGCTTGGGAGAAGACGCGGGCCGGACCTTTGCTGGAAACTCGCCGCGTCATGGACGCCGAATCTCTCGCCCGCTCCGCCGCCACGGATAGCGCCCCGCCCGCCGGTCTCCCGGCGGACCTGCGGGTCCTGTGGCTCGCACGCGCCGGACGCTGGGATGAAGCCCACGACTCTTGCCAGGATTTGCCGGATCCCGCCGGTGCTTGGATCCACGCGTGGCTTCACCGCGAGGAAGGGGATCAGGCGAATGCGGCCTACTGGTATTCCCGTGCCCGCAAGCCCGTTCCTTCCCAGGGACTTTCCTTGGAAGAGGAGTGGATGGAAATCGCGCGCGCCCTGGCACGCTGAGACTCCATCGCGGCCGGTCCCATTCCCGCCGGTAGGCGGGGGCCGCTCCCCCTTTTTTCGTGGGGTTATTTAGACATTCCGTAATTCCGGGAAAATCGTGTCCGGACCCTAGAGTCCGCGAAAGAATGCATTCTTTTATCCAAACCTGTTTGTCATTCAAAACAAACAAAGGGATTTCATGAATGCGCGGAAGCCTCTTGACAGGAAATACCTCAAAGATAAACAGACATAACCCCACAAAAACCCACATAATGAAAAACCCACAATACCCCGTTTGGGGGTTGTTTTGTGCTGTCCTGGCGACGGCGCATGCTGCCCCCGTAACTTGGACCTCGGGCCCCGCCCCGACCATTGACGAAAACTCCATCAGCCTGGCCGGACGACCTTACCATGCCGGCAACTGGGGCCTTCCAGCCAGCGGACCCGCCCTGCCGGTAGTGGTCGGCGCGGAGACCATCATCTTCGAGAACGCCCTCGAAAACACGGCTGTCGTCGGCACCGCATACGCCGCGGCCACAGGGGGCACTTACAGCGTCGCCGACCTCTGGATCCAGCCGGGTGCCTCGGACGCGAATTTCAACACCGTGATGGACAGCGTGGCTCCGGACGGGGCCAACCCGAAAGTGGTCACGATCGGCAAACTCTACCCGGGCGGGAATTACCAGGTCCAGCTCTTCGTCTCCGACGACCGCGGTTGCTGCGGCGGACGCACGATGGAGTGGAGCGACAACGCAACCGATGGAGCGGGAGCCGAAACCGCCACTTTCGCCGCGAACAGCAGCAGTTTCGTGATCGGCACCTTCACCGCGGATGCCACCACGCAGACCTTTTACATGCGGGGGGTGGCACAGACGCAGAACTACGTGAACGCCTACGTCCTGCGCGACCTCTCGCCGGATACCGACGAGGACGGCATCCCGGATGTGGTCGAGGATTTCGCGGCCTACGCCGACTTCCTGGATCCCGGCAATCCCGCGGATGCCGCGCTGGACCAGGACGGGGACGGCCTGAGCAACCTGGAGGAATACCAGCGCTTCCTCAACCCGACCGTGGCGGACTTCGACAACGACGGCCTCAACGACGGCGAGGAAGTCGCCTTGGGCACCAATCCCACCGTGGCCGACACCGATGCCGACGGAATCTCCGACGGCGACGAAGTCGATCCCGTGCTCGCCCTCAACGGCAACCCTCTGGACAGGGATACGGACGATGACTTCTTCACCGACGGCTATGAAAGGCAGGCCGGCACGGCCTTGGATAGCGCCGCCAGCACTCCGGGAGGCCTCGTCATCGCCAATCTCGGAACCGGCACCGGAGCCCTGGTGGACTTCGACCTGACCGACCCGGAGAACGACGGCAGCGACGCCACCGCGGCAGGCACCGGTTTCAACTGGGTGAATGTCACCTCGAACGCCGCGCCCGCCGTTTTCACCCCCGGCGAAGCGGCTGCAAACGTCTTCGACAACAAGGTCGGCGGCGGCGAGGCGAAGTGGTGCTGCGGCGGTAACAGCGCGCAGCAAAACATCACCGTGGAGTTCGCCGAATATACCAGCCTCCAGTCCTTCACCGTCACCTCCAGCGACGATGCTCCCGAACGCGACCCCCGTGTCTGGGAGATCCAGGGTTCCAACGACGGCGTCATCTTCGCGCCGATCGCGCGGATCGAATACACCCCGGCCCAGATTTGGACGGCCCGCAACCAGGTCATGCAGTTCACGCTGCCGAGCCGTTCGCTGCCTTTCAAATTCATCCGCTACCAAGCCTTCACCACCGGCGGGGCGAACCACGCCCTCGGCGAGCTGGAATACTTCGGCCTCCAGAACAACACCGACGACGACGGGGACGACATGCCGAAGCTCTACGAAGACCTTTATGCCGCTTTCCTCGACGACACCCTGGGCAGCCCGGCCGACGCCGATGCCGATCAGGACGGGGACGGCCTCAGCAACATCCAGGAATTCCAGTATGCGACGAAACCCGACGTGGCCGATACCGACGGCGACGGCTTGAACGACGGGGACGAAATCACGGCCGGCTCGAATCCTTTCCAAAAGGACAGCGACAACGACGGCCTGGAAGACGGCGAGGAAGTGCCTCTGCCACCCGGCGGCTACGGCACCAACCCCACCAACGACGACAGCGACGGTGACTTCTTCAAGGACGGCTATGAAGTCGCCAGCGGCAGCGATCCCGCATCCGACGCCAGCACCCCCGGCGGCGTGACCGTTTCCTTCCCCGGGAACGGCACCGCGGCCCTGCTCGGCGGCGACATCACGGACTATGAGAACAACGGCAGCGACGCGACCGCGACGGGCAGCGGCTTCGATTGGGAGTCCATCACCTCCTCCAGCGAGAGCTACTTCAGCAATCCCGAGCCCGGCCAGGGAGAAGGCGCCTTCGATGTCTTCGACAACAAGCTCGGCGGCGGCGAAGCGAAGTGGTGCTGCGATCCCGCACCGCAGTCCGTGACGGTGGAAATGAAATATCCGGTGCAGCTCACCCACTTCACCGTCTCTTCCTCCAACGACGCACCCGAGCGGGACCCGCGCGACTGGGCGATCCAGGGATCCAACGACGGCGAGACCTTCACCGATATCTTCGCCTACGATGATACGACGAAGCCCTTCTGGAACAGCCGCGACCAGGTGGTGCGTTTCGACCTCGCCGCGCCGGCACCGGCCTACCGCTGGTTCCGCTACTCCGTGACCTCCACGGGCAGCACCACCCAGCACGCCCTGGGCGAGATCGAGTACTTCGGCATTTCCCAGGATACGGACGCGGACGGCATGCCGGACTTCTACGAGGATCTCTACGGCTTGAACGTGAACGTGGACGACTCCGCGGACGACCTCGATTCCGACGGTCTCACCAACCTCGAGGAATACGCGGCGAAAACGATTCCCGACAACGAGGATAGCGACAACGACGACCTGACGGACGGCGAGGAGGTGGATCCCGAGGCTCCGACGAACCCCAGCAACCCGCTGCTTGCGGATACGGATGGAGACCAGATCCAGGACGGCTACGAAGTGCGCCACGGCGGCGATCCTTCCGACTTCAACCTCATCCCGACCTTTAATCCGATCGATTGGGGAACTCCCGGCAACATCACCGGCAGCCTGGCCGATTTCCAGACCGGCGGTCTGCTGATCCATGCATGGACGGGCGGCGCGGCCGCGGTGAATGCGGCGGGCCTCTCCTTCCAGCCGGGTCCTTCCCTGGGCGCCAGGGTCACGGGGCTCGACCCCTATGCCCGGACGGATGCCGACGCCGGATACGAGACGCTGCTGGATGCCGGCAGCACTTTCGGCGGGGAGAGATTCCTGGAAATCCCCGGCCTCACCGTCGGCGAGGAATACCGCATCCAGATCTGGGTGGCGGACACCCGCCCGGGCTCGAACAGCAGCTGGCAATTCGACACCGACGGCAATGAACAGGTGACGCTGAGTTCCGGCGACTCCCTCGATTTCGCCGCCAACTCCGGCCAATGGGTCACGGGCACCTTCACCGCCGATGACAGGCTGCAATACATCTTCATCCAGAACCCGGTCTTCCCGGGCGCGCAATACAACGCGATGACGGTGTACCAGCTCACCGGGATCCCGGAAAACCTGGTGGTCACGGGCACCGCCTTCAACGGGGCCGCCTTCGAGATCACGGTGCAGGGCTTCGACACGGCCAAGTCCTACCAGCTCCGCCGGAGCACCGACCTGGTGGAATTCGAGGATGTGGGCCTGCCCTTCACCCCGGCCGCCTCCACGGAGGTCGTGTCCGATCCGGAACCGCCGGCGGGCAAGGCCTTCTACAAGATCCAAGACGCTCCGTAAGTCCAGGTCCGGGACGTCTTGACCCCGCAGCCCTCCGTAACCGTCCAGGTTGCGGGGGGCTGCCTTGCGTCCGGCCTCTTTTCTCTTCAGGTTTTCATGATGGCATTGCGATTTCTTGCGATCGGCGGGCTCTTGCTGAGCGGCTGGCTTTTGTTCCAAAAAGCCGCGGGTGAAATCACCTACCTCGTCGGCTGCGGCGCCGGCTCGGGCTGTGAAAACGCGCTCGGCTCGCGGTGGTCGCAGTGGTTCCGGATACCGGTGACCGCCCTTTCTTTCCTGCTCTATGCCGCTTTGCTTTTCCTCGCCTTCCGGCCCCGCCGGACAGCCCTGCTGGCGGTGGCGACCTGTCTCGCGGGCGCGGCCGTCTGGTTCGGCATCGTCCAGGCCTTCATCCTGAAAAGCTTCTGTCCCTGGTGCCTCGCGGCCCACCTCATCGGCCTGGCCTGCGCGGTGCTGATATTCCGCCGCGAGCGCATTGCCGCGGGTCCGCTGAAGCCGGGCCTTTCCGCGGGATTGGCCGCCACGGCCGTACTCGTCGCGGGCCAGGTCTTCGGACCGGTGCCCGATACCCATGCCGAAACCCGGGTCGTCCTCGCGCCGGAGGCCCGGCAGACCGAGAACCCCGGACAGGAAGCCGGCCCGGTCCACTCCCGCGGCGCGGGCCGCAAGGTCACCTTCCTCGGCAACAAGGAATACAACATCGCCTCCCTGCCCCACCTCGGCCCCGCGGATGCGCCGCACGTGCTGGTGAAGTACTACGATTACTCCTGCAATTCCTGCCGCGATCTCCACGAGGATCTGGAGGCCTTGATGTCGAAGCACCCGGGGAAATTCTGCATCATCCTGCTCCCCTGCCCGCTCAACCGGGCGTGCAACCCCCATCTTCCGCAGCACCTGGAAGACCACGCCAACGCGTGCGAACTCGCCCGGCTCGCCCTCGCCTGCTGGCGGGCCGACCCCGCCTCTTTCCCCGCCGTCCACCATGCGCTCTTCGCCCGGCCCGTATTGAGCCCGCAGCAAGCACTGGAGAAGGTGAAGCCGCTGATGAAAAAGCCCCTCCCGCCGGAGGCGCTCGAAGATCCCTGGATCGCCGAGGTGCTCGCCGCGAATGCCGAAGACTACAAGCGCGTGAACATCACCAACAGCGGCCAGGCGAACTACCTGATGCCGAAGCTCCTGGTCGGCGGCACGCGCATGCTCCACGGCGTGACGAAGACCCGTGAAATCCTTTTCAAGGCCATCGAGCAGGAATTCAAGCTCGCCGGCCCCTGAAGCCCGCGGTGCCTCCGCCGCAACCCCCGTAAACCCCGAAACATGAAACCCGCCCGAATCCTCGCCGCGGCCTGCGTTCTCATCGCGGCCGCCGCGCATGCGGACCCCGTCAGGGTCCTGATGATCGAAGGAGTGAGCAACCACGACTGGAAACACCGCGCGGACATCGTGCGGGCGATCCTGGCGAAGGACGGCTCCTTCGATGTCGATGTCTCGGTCACCCCCGCCACCGCCGGCGACCCGGCGTGGGCGAAGTGGCGGCCGGACTTCTCCAAATACGACGTCGTGATGTCCGGCTACAACAACCTGGGCGGCAAGCCGCCCTGGCCGGAGGAGGTGCAGACTTCCTTCGAGCAGTACGTCAGCGGCGGCGGCGGCTTCCTCGTCTATCACGAGGCGAACAACTCCTTCGCCGAGTGGCCGCAGTACAACGAGATGATCGGCCTGGGCTGGCGCACCGCCGCGCAGGGCAAGGCGATCATCGTCAACGAGGACGAATCCCTCCAGATCCTTCCCGCCGGGACCGGCCCGAATACCGGGCACGGCGCGCGCGTGAACGTGGAGGTAAAGCGCATGAACAACCACCCGATCCACGCCGGCCTGCCGCAATCCTGGATGGCGGCGGACGTGGAGATCTACCGCTACGCCCGCGGCCCCGCGAACAACCTGACCGTGCTCTCCTACGCGAAGGATCCGGAGACCCAGCTCCAGTTCCCCATGGAGTGGACGGTGAATTACGGCGGCGGGCGCGTGTATGCCTCCAGCTACGGCCACGTGTGGGCGGATCAGGCGGAACCGGCGGGCACGCGCTGCGCCGCCTTCCAGACCATCCTCATCCGCGCGCTGAAATGGTGCGCCGGGGAGAATCCCGGCAATGCCGTGCCGGCCGACTTCCCGACGCCCGCGGCTCCCTCCCTGCGTCCGCACGAGGAAGGCGTGAGCGGGCTCGATACCCCGGAGCCCGCGCTCGCTTTCAACGGCGGCCAGCTCCCGAGCCAGTCCCAGGCTCCGGCGGACATCCTGATCGAGCCCGCCTTCACCAGCCTCGAATGGGAATCCCCCATCGTCGCCCAGCCCTGGCCGGAATCCGGCACGCATCTCCTGATCGCCGAACTGGATGGCAGGATCTACCGCGTCGCGGACGACGACGCCGCGACGACCCGCGACCTGGTCCTGGATATCCGGGACCGGGTCTGGTACTACAACTGGAACAGCAACGACTTCGGGACGAAGCACGGCGGCATGCAGTCCGTCGTGTTTCACCCCCGCTTCGGGAAGGGCGAGGGCAAGGACCACATCTACGCCTACTACTTCTACAACACGAACGACGACCCTTCCGCGGCCACGCCATACTGGATACGCGTGGCCCGCTTCACCTGGAATCCAGTCCTCTCGCAGTTCGATCCCGGCAGCGAGTTGATCATGATCAGCCAGTTCGACGTGGTGAAGGGCCACGACGGCAGCGGTCTCGCTTTCGGCGCCGACGGTTTCCTGTACGTGGCGGTGGGCGATGAAGGGACACAGGACGGCGGCTCCACGCCGCACGCACAGAAACTCGACGAACGCTTCCGATCCGGCTTGTGGCGGATCGATGTGGACATGCAGGGCGGCAGCATCAGCCACCCCATCATCCGCGGCCTGCCGCAGGAGCGGCACGACTCCGCGGGAAATTACCAGGCCGGCACCGAATCCGGCTCCTACACCCAGGGCTATTACATCCCGAACGACAATCCCTGGGTGGACCCCACCGGCAATACGCTGGAAGAATTTTACTCGATCGGCCTGCGCCAGCCGCACCGCCTGACCTTCGATCCTCCCACCGGCCTCTTCTGGATCGGGGACGTGGGCGGCGGCCAGCGCGAGGAAGTGGACGTGGTGGACGCGCCCGGCCTCAATTTCCAATGGAACTACCGGGAGGGCCTTGCCAACGGCTTCCGGCAGGTTCCCGATCCCCTGGTCGGCACGGAAAAGCCGCCCGTGCATGACTACGACCACGGTGTGGGCAACTGCGTGATCGGCGGCTACGTGTACCGCGGCAGCGCCCTGCCCGGCTTGGTCGGGAAGTATATTTTCGGCGACAACGGCTCGCAGCGCATCTACGCGCTCGCCTACAATACCGCCACCAAAACGAAGATTTCCGTAGAGGAAATCGGCCGCGCGCGGGACGGCAATATCTGGACGGGCATCTGTTCCTTCGGCACCGACACGCAGGGGGAAATGCTCGTGCTCCAGCTCGGTGCCGGTCAAAACGGCGCGGGCCTGATTTCCCGCATCAAGCCGGAGAGCTCCGGCCCGCCGGACTACGAGTTCCCGCCCACCCTCACGGAGACCGGCCTTTTCACCGATGCCCCGAATCTGGTGCCTGCCGCGGGGATGATCCCGTACGACGTGAACATGCCGCTGTGGTCCGCCGGGGCCGACAAGTCCCGCTGGGTCATGATCCCGAACGACGGCAACCCCGGCAACGCTGCCGAACTCATCACCTACAGCGAGAACGGCACCTGGCAATTTCCCGTGGGCACGGTTTTCGTGAAGCACTTCCGCATGCCCGGCGGCGGCCCGCACCTGGAGACCCGCGTGCTCATCCACG
>CBFGVD010000006.1:0-20135 GCA_965651965.1 uncultured Verrucomicrobiaceae bacterium
ACAAACAGAAGAGGCCGGGGAGAAGGCCGAGCAAAGCCGCCCGCGGCCGGAGGAGCCGGCGAATCAGCTGCAGCACCGGAGGAGGGGGGGATTTCCCTCCTTTCGCCTCGTTCCCGGCCCGGCGGGGAGGACCCGCCGGGCCGGGAGAGGAAGCGCCGGAATTTCGGAATCGCTTCATTGGGGGGGGCGATCTTGAGACAGCCCGCGATGCCGCACCAAGGCCGGGGGAGGAGTCGCCGCCATCGAGTCGGAGATGGCGGCGGGGAGATCGGCTGCGGCGGTTTTCATCGCGGGCGGTCGGGTTGGGAGGGTTGGAACCCAGATCCTCAGCATCATTCCCAGTGGAAATACGTAGCGCCATGGGGAGGATGTCCTTTTGGCGGTGGGAGAATTTCCCACCATCAGGGACTAGCCGGACCTAGCCGGGTCGTGTTAGAGGCTGCTGCGTGAGTAAAATCCCCTACCTCGCGATTTTCGCCGCGGCCGCCGCGGGCCCCGCACACGGCCTCGGCATCGAGTTCACCTACCATGATCCGGAGGTGCTCGCCCGGGGGAATGCCGGGGTGGCCTCGAATACGAATGCCTCCGCGGTTTACTACAATCCGGCCTTGCTCGGCGCGGGAGAGGGGTCGGATCTCTTGCTCACCGGTTACGTGCTGGATTACAAGGTGGACCATACCGGACCCGGCGGCCACACGGACCTGAAGGACGGCCCGGCGGTTGCGGCCAGCGCCTTTGCCTCCACGCCCCTGTGGGAAGGGGCTTCGCTGGGCTTCGGATTCTATTCCCCCTTCGGCCAGAAAAACGAATGGCCGGAGAATTCGCCCCTGCGCGCCTTTGCCACGGATACGGAACTGCTTTTCATGGCGGGGACCGCGGCGCTCGGCTTCGAGGTGGCGCCCGGCCTGCGCCTCGGCGTCTCCGTGAGCGCGACGAGCAGCAGCGCGGATATCAACCGCGGCCTCGTCGTCCCCGGGGATTCCTTTTCCATCGAGGGCGACGGCAACGGCTGGGGTGCCGGGGCGGGCTTCACCTGGGAGCCGCTGGAAGGCCATACCCTGGGCGGCACGGTGCGCTACTGGTCGCCCGTGACTTACAAAGGCCACACGACCACGGTCCTGCGTTTCCCCGCGCCGGGGTCGGCGGTGTCCCCCGCGGAGTCCGAACTGGAATTCCCGCTGGAAGCCACCCTGGGCTACGCCTGGCGGCCGGACGACAAATGGCTCTTCGAGGTGGATGCGACTTTCACGGAGTGGTCTTCCTTCGACCGTTTCGCGCTGCAAATGCCGACGGGCACGCTGGTGGAGCCGCTGCTGTGGGAGGACAGCTTCACCATCGGCACCGGGGTGACCCGCAAGTGGGCCTCCGGCTGGTGGGTCGGGGCCGGCTATTGGTTCGCGGAGAAGACCACCCCGGACGTGGCTTTCAACCCCCGCCTGCCGGATGTGGACCTGCACGTGGCGAGCCTGGGCACGGGCTACCGCACGGAGTGCTGGGCGGCGGAATTCACCTACCAATACGGCTACGGGAAGCCGCGGCAGATCAGCGGCGGGGCACCCCTGCCGCCCACGGGAGCCACGGCGAACGGCAAGCTGAACTACCGGGCCCACGGCTTCTCCGCCGGGGTGCGCTGGTTCTGGTGAGTGCAGGCAAGAGCTCGCAGCCGGTATGAGCGATCCCTTCGATCATTGGATGCCTTTCCGCCGCCGCGGCGGCCCCCCCGGCGGCGCGCAGGTGAGCGACCGCATCCGCCGGGAGGTCATCCAACCGCTGGAGTCCCTGGTGGCGCGGGTGGCGCACCCGCGCTTCGACATCCCGGAGCCCTCCCGGAATTCGCTCGAAACGGTGCTTGCCGTGGTCAGCGAGACCTTCGCCGCCACCGACCATGCCGGAGCGGTGGAAACGCTCGACCAGGCGTGGCAGGGCTGGGAGATGAAGCTCCAGGCCTTCGCGCGTGAGGGCGGGGAAGTCACCATGAAGCGGATCGGCAAGATCCCCGCAATCGGCAAGGAAGCGGCGCAGCAGCTCTACCTGGCCGTGCGCGAGGCGATCGGGAACGCGATGCGCCATGCCGCCGCCACGCGGATCGAGGTGCTGATGGTGCCGCTGCAGCAGGGTTGCGCGGTCACCGTGGCGGACAACGGCCAGGGCATCCTGCCCGGCAAGGCCGGGGGCATCGGGATGTCCACCATGCGGCGGCGGATGGGCCGGTGCGGGGGAGAGGTGATCGTGCACCCCATCGAGGGCACGGTGATCGAATTCCGCCTGCCGGCACCGCGGCGCTCGCTGTGGGAGTGGCTGCGTGCCAGCGGCCGGCTCGAGCGGGCGGTGGCTGCCGCACGCGCGGAGGAGCTGAAGTCGCGCTGGCAGGAGCGGGTGGAGCGTTTCGGCAGCCTGGAAGCCGTGTTTGCCGAATGGCCGCTGGCGGCGTCCTGGATCGAATCCCGCCTGGAGCCCGGCCGGAGAGCTCCGGATGATTTGCACCGCATCGCCGCATGGCTGGCGGAGGAGCTTGTCTCCAGCGGCATCCGCCACGAACTGGAGGTGGAGGAGGATGCGGACCGGTTGCGCTGCCGGATTTCCTGGCAGGGAGAGGTGGATCCCCTCCACTGGCTGGAGCTGGGTCTGGTGGTGTCCCTTTCACGGCCTGTCACGCTGCGTCTGACCGGTTCCTGCGGGTTGGAACTGCTCGTGGCGCGCCGGGCCGACCAACTGCCGCCGACGGGCGTGGCGGGGTCGATCTCCTCCCTCGTCCACAATACCTGGTCCGGCGGCTTGCCCGCGGCGCGGGACGACCTTTCCTCCTACCTGCACGACGTGCTGGCGCAGGAGCTGGTCGCGGAATCGATGCGCTGGGAGCTGGCCCGGGAGGAATGCCCGCCGGGTGCCCTGCGGTCGCGTTTCGACCAGTGCCAGCACGAGCTGCGCCGCATCGCGGTGCTCGCCCGCGGGCTATCGCACGAGATTTCCGACGCTTGAAGGAAGCACCGCCTCAGCCGAGCTGCCTCGCCGCCTGGAGCGTGTTTTTCATCAGCATGGCGATGGTCATGGGGCCCACGCCGCCGGGAACCGGCGTGATGGCGGAGCACTTCGGCGCGACTTCATCGTAGGCGACGTCCCCGACGAGGCGGTAGCCGCTTTTCCGGGAGGAATCTTCGATGCGGTTGATGCCCACGTCGATCACCACGGCGCCATCCTTCACCCAGTCCGCCTTCACCATTTCCGGCCTGCCGACGGCGGCGACGACGATATCCGCCCGGCGGCAGATCGCGGGCAGATCCCTGCTGCGGGAGTGGGCCACGGTCACGGTGGCATCGGAGCCCTTGGCCATCAAAAGGAGAGCCATCGGCTTGCCGACGATCATGCTGCGGCCGATCACCACGGCCTCCGCGCCGGCGGTTTTCACCCCCGCGGCGGCGAGCAGGCGCATGCAGCCCGCGGGCGTGCAGGGCACGAAGCCGGCGGGGTCTTCCAGCGCGAGCTTCGCCACGTTTTCCGGGTGGAAGCCGTCCACGTCCTTGCACGGGTCGATCGTGCGGATCACGGCTTCCTCATCGATGTGTTTCGGCGGCGGACTCTGGACGAGGATGCCGTGGATGGCGGGGTCGGCATTCAGCCGCCGGACCACCGCGATCAATTCCTCCTGCGTGGCGGTGGCGGGCAGCACGATTTTCTCCGAGTGCAGGCCGAGCTCGCCGCAGGTGCGGACCTTCGAGCCGACATAAACGTGGGAAGCGGGGTCATCGCCCACCAGCACGACCGCCAGGCCGGGCCGTGTGCCCTTCGCCTTCAGCGCGGCCACCTCGGCGCGGCATTCTTCGAGCACGGAGGCGGCGACCGCCTTGCCATCGATAATGGAACTCATCTCGGATTGTCGGAAAAGGTTTCGGCAGGGCCGCGGAGCATGATTTCCTCGATGCGGCGGCGCCAGCTTTCGAATTCATCTTCGGAAAGGCCCCCCGGCACGGCAAGCGCCTCGTCGAAAATGACGCGGACCTTGCTGCAGGGCTTCGGGATGGCGAAGCGGTCCCAGGTCTTCAGCTCCCAGCACGCAGAATACTCGACATGGATGGGGATGACGGGCACGCCGCCGGTCTCCGCCAGCTTCACCAGGCCGGGCTGGATCACGTGGCGGGGGCCGCGGGGGCCATCCGGAGTGATGCAGGCGTCCGTGCCTTCGCGCAGGGCCTTGCGGAGACCCACCAGGGCGGCTACCCCGCGGCGGGAGGAGGAGCCGCGCACGGAGCCGATGCCGAAAACGCCCATCGCCCGCGCCAGGGCCGCCCCATCGTGGCTGGCGCTGGTGAGCACCACGGCGCGGCGGTGGCTGCCGCAGGCTTTTTTCCACGCGGCGGGCACGGTGAAAATCCGGTTGTGCCAAAGGCAATAGATCACCGGCCCCGGGATGCCGCCCGGCCGGGTGAGGCCGCATCGGTCCACGATCTCGAAACGCAGGGTGGCGCAATACGCCTGCATGATGCGCCCCGCCAGCTTGCCGAGGAAGCTGGCCTTGCCGCTTTCGCGGATTTCGCTGCGGTCCCCGGCCATTACAGGAAACCTCCCGCGTGGAGGGTTTCGGCCAGGTATTGCTGCCGGGCCAGCAGGCTCTGGTAGAATTCGTGCCGCTCCGGGTCGGGGTCGCGCCGGGTGGCGTCGTCCACGGTCACGATGTAGCCAGCGATTTCATCGAAGCCCAGCGATTCGCCGTTCATGCGGAAATAGACCACCGCCGCCTGCATGGCCGCTCCCAGCAGGGGGCCGCCGCTGCCCGCCACCGCCACCACCGGCACGCCGAAGACATCCGCCAGGAGCTGCTGGAAGGCCGGGCCGGCATCCCGCGCCACGCGTACCCCCGCGGGCTCGAAGCCGAGATCCCGCAGGCGGCTGAAGCCGTAGCCGAAGCCGAGCGCCAGGCCCTCCGCGGAGGCCCGGGCCAGATTTCCCGGCGTGAAATTGTCCAGGGTGATGCCGTGGAGCACGCCGCTGGCATCCGGCAGCCGCGGGGTGGCCTCCCCGCGCAGGTAGGGCAGGAAGAGCAGGCCGTTCGCACCGGCTTCCGTGGCCGCCAGCTCTTGCTCGAAGCGGGCACCGGACCAGCCGTAATGCCGCCGTACCAATTCCAGCGCGGCCACGGCATTCGCCATGCCGAGCCGGGCCAGCCAGCGGCCGGAAGCATCGCACAGCGTGGCCGCTTCCCCGCGGAAATCGACGGCGGGCCGCCCGGAGACGGCGGAGAGCGAGCCGTCCGCGGAAAGATCCGCCACCACCGCGCCATCCGCGGCAGCACCTACCGCCAGGGCGGCCAGGGCGGCGGCTCCCGAACCCGGGGCCACGATCACGCCCTCCGGCAGCCCCCAGGCCCGGCAGAGCGCGGGGCGGAGCTGGCCGCGCGGCTGGAGCGGGGAAATGCCGGGCGGCATCATGTCATAGAGCCTGCCGTCCACGAATTCCAGCAGCTCCGCGCTCCAGCGCCGCTGCGGGACGTTGAAAAGACCCGTCGTGGCCGCGGAACCCGCCTCGATGCCGGCTTCCCCGGTGAGCCAGTAGCCGATGAAATCCTGCGGCGTCATCAGCCGCGCGGCGCGCTGGAAGTGGTAGGGCTCGTGCTGTTTCAGCCACAGGGCCTGGGCTGCCAGGGAGCCGCTCTCCACGGCATTTCCGGCCAGCTCGATGAGGCCCGGCGCGCCGCCGAAGGCCCTGCCGATTTCCTCCGCCTGCCGCTGGGCGGAGCGGTCGATCCCGAGTTTCGCGGGCCGGATGATGCGGTTGCCCTCGTCCAGCACGACCATGCCGCCGCTCGGCGCGGTCACGCCGATCCCGGCCACCCCGCCGCGGGCTTGGCCCAGGGTCTCCACGCACTGCCGCATGGCCTGGTCCGCCGCGGCGATCCAGCAGGCGGGATCCTGCTCCCGGTAGCCGTCGGGCAGGCCCTCCACCCAGGCATGGGCGGCCACCGCCTCGGCAGCCACGGTGGCGGCCTCCAGGTCCAGCGCCACCACGCGGGTCGCCGCATGGCCGATTTCGATTCCAAGGAAGTACATGCACGGGTCCCGCGGCTTGATCCCGCAAGCCCGGCCGGGGTGCCCTAGACTCCTCCGGCGCGCCGCGCCTTGGCAAGCCCGGGCTTGAATCCCGCGTGTCCTGCCGCATCCTCCCGCCATGAGCGATTTCGAAGAGAAAGTCCGCGAGGCCCTCGCCGCCCCGAAAAACCAGGGCGAGATGACCGACGCCGACGCGGTGGGCACCGTCGGCTCGCCCGACTGCGGCGACATGCTGCGGATGTGGCTGAAATTCACCGAAAAGGACGGCAAGCGGGTGATCGACCGCGCTTCCTTCCAATCTTTCGGCTGCCAGACGGCCATCGCCGTGGCCTCCATGGCCACCGAATTGCTCAAGGGCAAGACCGCGGAGGAGGCGCGCGGGCTCTCCGCGAACGAACTGACCGGCGGACTGGGGCCTTTGCCGCCGATGAAGATCCATTGCGGCCAACTGGTGGAAGGGGCGCTGAAAAACGCCCTGGACCAGGGTGCTCCGGAAACCCCGGCGGCGGCTCCGGTAGGCGAGACCCTTTCCGATGCGATGAAGCAACCCGCGGGGAAAATCCGCATCGTGCCCCTGGAGTAAGGGCGGGCGGTGGTACACGAGGACGGGATCGAACCGCCGACCGACCGGGTGTAAACCGGTTGCTCTACCGCTGAGCTACTCGTGCATTTCCGCGGCGCGACGCGGCGAGTTTTCCCCGAAGTCGGGCGCGGGCGCAAGCGCCGAGTGGCTGAGGGCTTGCGGGGGCAGGGGAGCGGTGGTTTTCTCCCCGCCCGAACATGCACCTGCGTTTCACCGAAGAAGAACTCGGCACCCTCGTCGAAATGGTCAGCCTCGCCGCGGAGGTTGCCTCGTGGAACGAGCGTCCGGGCTCGGAGGAGGGGGTGGCCGCCTACGAGGCCCTGGAGGAAAAGGTGCTGGAGAAAGCGAAGCACGCCGGGCACGGCGAGTTCATCGGCTTCGACGAGGAAAAGCAGCGCCACCACCTGAGCCCGGAGTATCAGGACGGCTCCTTTTTCCAGCAGTGCTACGATGAATTCCGCAACGAGGTCTTCTGGGAAGAACTGGTGATCCGCCTGGCGGACCGGGACCTGGCGAAGGCGGTGGGCCTGCAGGCCTGGCAGGGCATGACCGAGGAACAGCGCCGGGCGCGGACGCAGGATCTGGAGAAGCGCTACTGGGAGGAGTTTTCCAAGAACGGCATCGAGCGCGTGGCGGTGATCTTCCCGCCCGGAGAGGGCTGAGCCGCACCACGCTCTTCCGCCCATGGCTCCGGATCTTGCAAGGCTGTGGGAACGGTACTGCTGGTGGGTGCCGCGCCGGCCGGCTTTTTTCCTCTCGGCATTGTGGGCGGGCAGCCAGATCGGGGCCTACGCGCTGGCGGCGGGGTTCTATCTTTCCGGTTCGTCGAGCGCGGAGATCTCCGCGCTCTTCCTTTGGAGCCCGATGCTGTTGGCCAGCGGATTCGTTTGCCCGAATATCGTCGTAATGGCCGTGGCGATCGGAAAGTTTAGCCGTGTTGAATCCCTGAGCGTGAGGGGCTGGGCGTCTTTTGCAGGGATCGAGTCCCTGTTTTGCGTGATCGCCCTGATCCTTGAGGTGAAAGGCCCGCTTGCCGTGGCGGTCACCTGGGCGGTGTGGCTGCTGCTGGTCTCCATGCTGGGGACCGGTGCCTGGTTTTTCCACCGCTGGCAGCTCAACCGCTGGGCCGGGGAGATCGCCATGCTGAAAGCGGAAAACGCCTCCCGCCTTGCCCGCCGGGGGATGCAGGGCGGACCCGCTCCGGAAGAGGATTGAGCGGAATCGTTTTCACATGTGTCTCCTTGCCTTTGTTTCCGGCGGCTGGCATGTTATGGGATCATGAAAGCCGGGATCATCGATATCTTCGCGGAGAGCTTCGGCTGGGTGCTCGGAAAGACGGCGCTTTTCGCGATGGCCACGGGCCTGGGGATCGGGATCGGCGCGAGCGCGCTGTGGGCCGGTACGGCGGCGGGTGCGGGGGGATTCGGCTTCCCCCCCGGGAGTCACCCGATCCACGCGCAGCTTTCGGTGGTCACGGCCATCCTGCCGCAAGTGCTGGTGATTTTCTGGGCCGGTATGATCTTCGTGAGATCGGAGACGGCGACCGCGCGGCACTGGATTTCCATCGTGGCCCTGGAGGCGCTGGCAATGACGGCTTGTTTCGCCCGGGCGCTTCCGGGGGGCTGGCTGGCACAGATCGCCGCTTGGGCGGTGGTGTTCGGCGGCATCGCGGCTGCTTGGTACGCCGTCATGTTCCTGGAGCGCATGAGCCTGAAGCGCGGCCTGGATCATCTGGAGCGCCTGCAAACGGCCAATGCGATCCGGCGGGAGGAGTTGAAGCGGAGATTCGGCACGGAAAGCGCGAGCGCGAAGGATCTGGGCATCCTTTGACTTTCCTCCGGCGGGATTCTCCGCAAATCCTTCCGCCGTGAAAATCGACATCGGCGATGTTTTCGCGAGCGGCTTCGGACTGGTGGTCCGGCAGATTTTTTTCTTCATCGTCGCCGTCTGGACGGGATGCGGCCTGGCGGCGGTTTCGTTCATCGCCGGAAGCGCGGTGGCAGGAAGCCGGATCGACGCGGGGGATTTCGGGCTCCTGCTTGTGAGTCCGCTTCTCCTTTTCAGCGCCTGGCTCCTGCCGAATCTCGTTTTCCTGGCGATCACGGGGTGCCGCCTGACGGTCTATTCAGAATCCACCGGCTTCCGGACCTGGGGCACGCTGGTCGGGGCGGAGGCCTTGTTCTCGATGCCCGTGGTGACGCGGGAGCTGAAGGGCGAGTGGCCCGCGATCGCGACGGCCTGGGCCTGCTGCATCGTTCTCATCGCCATGGCTTGCACCGCCCTCTGGTTCCTCCACCAGTGGCAGATCAACCGCTGGGCCGGGGAGCTGGCCATGCTGCAGGCGGAGAACGAGATGCGCCGCGCGGAGATGAAGGAGGAATTCGGGACGGAAAGCGCGGGCGCCCGCGAGACCGGCCTGGAATAGGCAAAAGAAAAGCGGCGCGCCCCCGGGGCGCGCCGCACCACTCGATTCGGGCGGATCAGGCCACCGGGCCTTTTACCCCGCCGGACGCTTGCTCTCCGGAGATCTGGAGCGCCTTGTATCCGCCGATGGAGCGGAAATAGAGGAGCATGCCGAGATAAAGCAATGCCATGAGCGCGGGTACGAACGAGGTCAGTTTCAAGGCCATGCGCCCGCCGAAGAGGCCTGCGCCGGTCACCGCCGGTTTATCGGCATCCGCGGTGGTCTTTGCTTCTTCCCACCATTTTACAAGCGCTTCATGGTTGGCATCCGTTTTGCCCTGTTCCTTGAGCAGTTCGTCGGCGCGGGCGAGCTCCTTGCCGCCGTCCTCGAGCACGCCGACCTTCGCTCCGTCCAGACCCACCGTTTTGAAAACCATGAAGGAGTTCTCCTTGCCGGCCTTGTAGCGGTCGTAGGCGGGCTGGGACACTTCCTGGAGATTGGCGGAAGCATAGTGGTCCTGCTTGAACCCGATGGCCGGGCCGCCGATGAGGCCCGCCGAGAGCATCCCCACACCGCCGATCATGCCGATCGCAACCGCCCCGCCTTTCGGGAAACGCTCGGAAACAACCGCGAGCATCGTCGGCCACAGGAAGGTCTTGCCGCAGGCATAGACGGTGGCGGCGACGACGCAGAAGGCGACGCTCGTGGCGGAGCCGAGAAGTTGCAGGCCGATGAAGCCCAGGATGGCGCTGACGAGAAGCAGGCCGATCGGCGAAATGCGATGCACGATGGGTCCTGCGAAGAAGCGGAGGATGAACATCAACAGCGAGGTGTAGGAGAAGAGGATCAGGCCCTTCGTGGGGCTGTCCATGATCGAGCCGGTGATCTTGCTGATCCAGGAATCGGTCCCGAGTTCCACGTAACCCACGAGCGCGTGGATGACGAGCAGGAGGATCATCATGGGGAAGAAGAGGGTTTTGACCATTTCTCCGATGGTGACGCCCGCCTCGGCGGCGTGGGATTTCGGGAACTTCTGCCCCAGGATCATCGCTCCGTAGATGATCACGGGGATGAGGAAGAGGCTCATCTGGATCCGCCAGTCCACGGCCGCGGAAACGATGTTGCCCGCGTCATCGGTCCGTGCGGCCATGATCGCGGAGGCCACGCTGCCCAGGACAAGGCCGGCGGGCCAGCCTGCGTGGAGAATATTCAGATAGTGCGTCTGTTGCTTGGGGAAAAGCGTGGCCGTCAGCGGATTGACCACCGCCTCGCACACGCCGTTGCCAATGGCGAAGATGAACATCGCGGCGAAAAGGCACCAGTAGGCCGCCTCCTTGCCGCCGGAAGCGAAGAAGGCCGGAGCCGCGAGGGTCAGGACCGCGGAAGCGAAATGGAGCACCAGGGCGAGGAGCATCAGCTTGCCGTAGCCGACCTTGTCCGCGAAGAGGCTGGAAATGATGATGATCAAACCGAAGCCTGCCAATCCGCCGCCGGTGATGGTTCCGAGTTCGGTCATGGTGAAGCCGAACTGGTTCGCCCATTGGCCGAGAATGCCGCCGCGGACTGAGAAGCCGACGCCGGCTGCGAGGATTGCCATGAAGCCGGCCCAGAGGAGCCGTTTGGCGTTGGGTGCGATGGCTTGATCGCCAAGTGTTGTCGTCATTGGTTTCTTGGGAAGTGTCGGGCTGTCTAACGGTCATTCCCCGGCATGGCAAGCATGCGGAATGGCAGCGGGGAACGGATTTGGGGGACGCTTCCTTTCGGGGATGTCGCAATCGTCCACAAAATTGCGGGGTGAAGCGGAGAATTCCCGGCTCGGGATTCCGGAGCGATGTCTTGAGTCCCTTATTGCCGGAAGAGGGCGACTGCACCGCCCGCCTGTCTCCGGGGCATCGGTTTTCCGTAAATGAAAAAGCCCGGCTCCCTCGCGGGAACCGGGCTCTTCGGAAATGCGGATGCTTACTTGGAGGAAGAAACGTAGCTCGCCTGGGCGGCACCCTTCTTGAGCTTCTTCTGCTTGATCCAGCTCATGGTGGAGCGGAGCTTCTCGCCGACCTTCTCGATCTGGTGGGCGGCTTCTTCCTTGCGGATCTTGTTGAAGCGCGGGTAGCCGTCCTTGTACTCCTTGATCCAGTCCTTGGCGAACTTGCCGGACTCGATGTCCTTGAGCTGCTTGGCCATGCGCTTCTTCACGGAAGCGTTGATGATCTTCGGGCCCACGGAGACATCGCCCCACTCCGCGGTTTCGGAGACTGAGAAGCGCATGCCGGCCAGGCCGGACTCGTTCATCAGGTCCACGATCAGCTTCAGCTCGTGCAGGCACTCGAAGTAGGCCATCTCCGGCTGGTAGCCGGCTTCCACCAGCACTTCGAAGCCCGCCTTCACCAGGGCGGAGGCACCGCCGCAGAGCACCGCCTGCTCGCCGAAAAGGTCGGTCACGGTTTCCTCGCGGAAGTTGGTTTCAAAGACGCCGGCGCGGGTGCAGCCGATGCCGCGGGCCCAGGCGAGCGCCTTGTCCTTGGCCTTGCCGGAGGCGTCCTGCTCCACGGCGATCAGGCCGGGCACGCCCTTGCCGTCCACGAACTGCGAGCGGACGGTGTGGCCGGGGCCCTTCGGGGCGACGAGGATCACGTCGATGTCCTTGGGCAGCTTCAGGCCGCCGAAGAGCACGGCGAAGCCGTGGGAGAAAAGGAGCGTCTTGCCCGCGGTCAGGTTCGGGGCGATGTCCTTCGCGTAGATGTCGGGAATCGCGGTATCCGGGGTGGCGATGAAGATCACGTCGGCGGCCTTGACGGCATCGGCGGTGTCCATGACTTCGAAGCCGAGCTTCTTGGCAACCTCGCGGGACTTGGACTTCTTGTAGAGGCCGATGACGACCCTCAGGCCGCTGTCCTTGAGGTTGAGGGCGTGGGCGTGGCCCTGGGAACCGAAGCCGATGACGGCCAGGGTCTTCTTCTTGAGCGGCGTGAGGGACGCGTCCTTGTTCGTGTAGATCTTCGCGGCCATGGCGATAGGTTGTCTTGTATTGAACGCCGGAGCCATCTGGCCGCGGCGGGCGGACAGGCTGGACGCTTGACTACGAAGGGTCAAGCGCGCGCTTCGCGGCGGCAAGGCAGGGGTTTGCTCACGCGCCAGCCCCCTTTCGTCACAGCCGGCTTGGGCGCGGCGGGCGGGCGGCGATCCTCGCGCAGCGTCATGAAACCGTGGCCGAGACCCAGCCCATCCTTTTTGCCATGTCCCCGTTCCCTTTTCTTCAAGTTGCCGTCGCCGGCGTCCTCTCGCTCTCACCCGTCCTGGCTGGCGGATGGAGCGCCGATTACGAAGCCGCCCGCAAACTTGCCGCGGCGGAAAAGAAAGACCTGCTGATCGACTTCACCGGTTCGGATTGGTGCGCCTGGTGCATCCGCCTGCGGCAGGAAGTCTTCGATCAGGCGGCCTTTTCCGCCGGTGCGAAGGGCCGCTACGTCCTGGTGGAACTGGATTACCCGAAGGACAAGAGCCGCCTGCCGGAAGCCACCGTGAGGCAGAACGCGGAGCTGCTGAAAAAGTATCCCGTCAAGGGATACCCCAGCATCCTCCTCTGCGATGCCTCCGGCCGTCCCTACGCGCTGACCGCTTACCGGGCCGGAGGCGCGGGGCCCTATCTCAAGCACCTGGAGGAGCTGCAGGAGCGCAAGACAGGGCGTGACCGTGCTTTCCGCGAAGCGGAAAAGACGGCGGGGGTGCGGAAGGCGCAGCTCCTGATCGCCGCGCTGGATGCCCTGGAGCTGGAGCCGGAGATGATCCGCGAATGGTACGGGACGGAGTGCCGCCGCATCAAGGAGGCCGACCCCGCGGACGAGACGGGTTTCGCGAAGCGGGAGGCGGCGCAGGCGGTCTTTTCCGCCTTCATGGCGAAGCTGATGGATTATCGCTCGAAGCAGGATCTGGAGGGTGCCGTCAAGCTGGCGGAAGAGACCCTGGCGGATCCCTTGGCGAAGGGGGACACGCGCATCCAGGTCTTCGGCCACTACGCCGGAACCCTTGCGTACGCTGGGAAGAAGGATGAAGCCATTGCCGTCTTGAAGCGCGCCATCGAGGAGGTGGACGAGGGACCGAAAAAGCAGGAACTGGAGAAATTCATCGAGATCCTCGAGCGTGAGAAAGCGGGATTGCCGCCGCTTCCCGCCAAGGACAAGCAGTGAGGTGGCGGCCGAAAAGAGCGAGCTCCGGAAAATTTCCCCTTGTAGTTTACCAAATGGTCAACTATCGGTTCCGGCGTGGGACGCAAAAGCGACGCCAAGCAACGACTCCTCGATGCTGCCCTGGATTTGATCTGGGAAAACAGCTACGGGGTCGTGACGATTGACGCCATTTGCGAGAAGGCGGGAGTGAAGAAGGGCAGCTTCTACTACTTCTTCGAATCGAAGGCCGATCTGGCCGTTGCCGCGCTGGAAGAGGAATGGCAAGCGGAGATCAAGCCGAAGTTCGACGCCATGTTCTCCGTCTCGAATCCGCCGCTGGAGCGCATCCGCCTGATGTTGGAGTCCTCCCACGATTGCCAAAAGGAGATTCAGGAACAATACGGGCAGATCCTCGGGTGTCCTTGTTTTTCACTGGGTTCCGAAGTTTGCACCCAGAACGAACCGATCCGGAAGAAGGTCCAGGAGACCCTTTGTCGGACCGTCCGTTATTTGGAATCCGCCATCCGGGATGCCCAGGCGGAGGGTGCCATCGCCGCGGGAGATCCCCTGATCAAGGCCAAGGCGGTCTATACCCTCTATGAAGGAAGCCTTACGGAAGCCCGCATCCAGAATAGCTTGGAGCCGCTGCGCATCCTGCCGGAGATCGTCATGGATTTCCTCGGCGTGCCCGCGGCCGCGAAGGCTCCCTGAGCGGAGTTGCTCTTTTTTTTGCCGGTTACTTTACTAGTTAGTCAACTATAAACGAGCGTTTGAACAATGAGTGCGAAGAAGCTTGAAGGAAAAGTTGCCGTTGTCACCGGAGCCTCGAAGGGAATCGGAGCGGCGATCGCGAAGCAACTGGCGGCCGAAGGTGCCGCCGTGGTGGCGAACTACTCATCCAGCCGGGAAGGCGCGGAGCGCGTGGTCGCCGAAGTCAAGGGGGCCGGGGGCAAGGCGATTGCCGTGCAGGCCGACCTTTCCACGCAGGAAGGCGTCGCCCGCCTGTTCGCGGAGACGCGGAACGAATACGGCCGTGTGGATATCCTGGTAAACAACGCGGGGATCTATGAATTCGCCGCGCTGGAGCAGGTGGATGCGGCCCATTTCCGCCGCCAATTCGATCTGAACGTGCTGGGCCTGCTGCTGGCGACGCGGGAGGCGGTGGCGCTCTTCCCCGCGGAGGGCGGCTGCATCATCAATATCAGTTCCGTCGCCGCGACGACCGGTTTCCCGGGAGCCGCGGTGTATAGCGCCACGAAGGGTGCGGTGGATTCCATCACCCGTTCGCTCGCGGCGGAACTCGGTCCCCGCAAGATCCGGGTGAATTCGATCAATCCCGGCATGGTGGAGACGGAGGGTGTTCACTCCGCCGGTATCGCGGGCAGCGAAATGCAGACCCAGGTGGAGGCGAAGACCCCGCTGGGCCGCATCGGCCAGCCGGAAGATATTTCCGGTGCGGCTGTCTTCCTCGCCTCTGCCGATTCGTCATGGATTACGGGGGAGACGCTCCACATCAGCGGCGGCATGCGCTGAAACTCCGTGTTTTTACGGGCCTAAATCTTTACCAATCAGTCAACTACCTCCATGAATGTTCCTGAAGAAGACGACTCGCGTCCGGCCGAAGAGCCGGATATCCCGGCCTCGCGCTTCCATACCCGCTTGCTGCTGATGCTTTTCGGCGTCGGGGCTTTGGCGGCGGGCTTCCATTACGTGCCGCAGGCCATGGCCACGGAAACCGCGGCGCAGGCGGAATCCGCTCCGCTCCCGCAGGTCACCGTGGCACCGGTGGAACAAGAGACGGTGACGGATCACCGCGAACTCCTCGGCCGGGTGGACGCCCGGGAAACGGTCGAGATCCGGCCGAGGGTTTCCGGCCACATCGATTCCGTCTCCCTCCAGGCCGGCCGGATCGTGGAAAAGGGCGAAGTGCTCTTCCAGATCGACCCCCGCTGGTACCAGGCCCAGGCCGATCTCGCCAGCGCGGCGGTGGAGCGGGCGAAGGTGCGCGTGGACATCGCGGAGAGCGAGGCCCGGCGCACCGCCAGCCTGGTCTCCGCGAAGGCGGTCTCGGTGGAGGAATCGGAAACGCGCGCGTCCCGCCTGGCGGAGGCCCGCACGGAACTCCAGTCCGCGGAGGCCGCCCTGGCGACGGCGAGGCTGGATCTGGAGCATACCGCCGTGCGCGCGCCGATCCGCGGCAAGGTGAGCCGCGCGCTGGTCACGCCGGGCAACCTTGTTTCGGGAAATCCCGGCGGCGCGACGCTGCTGACCACCATCGTTTCCACGGGCGACGTGTATGTTTACGCGGATGTCGATGAAACCACCTCGCTGACCTTCGACCGCCTGCGCCGGGAAGGCCGCCTCGCGGGCGCGGACGGCAGGGTGGAGGTGGAGATGCAGGTGGGGGATGAGGAGGGCTTCCCGCACCGCGGCTACATCGAGTCATCGGACAACCGGGTGGACCCCGCCACCGGCACACTGGTGTATCGCATGGTATTCCCCGATCCCGAGGGGACGCTGGTTCCCGGCCTCTTCGCGCGGGTGCGGTTGCCCGTGAGCGCGCCACAGCCCGCGCTGATGGTGAGCGAGCGCGCGATCGGCACGAACCAGAGCCAGAAATTCGTGCTCACCGTGGCCCCGGACAACACCGTGGCCTACCGGAGCGTGAAGCTCGGCCCGGTGCTGAACGGCAAGCGCGTGATCCGCGAGGGCATCAGCAACGGCGACCGGGTGATCGTGAACGGCCTCCAGCGGGTGACCGCGGGCATGATCGTGGACCCCTCCGTGGCCGTGAACTGAAGCGTCCGGAAATCCCGGGCCCTTCCCCGAAACCGAACGCCGCCCCGGACCATGCGGCGAGGCAGCAGCCTCGCGGTGCCGGGCGGGGCGGGCGAACCGTGCCCGTTACCGAAGGGTGAGCCCCTTTTTGCCTGAATTCCCGTCCTCCTGCTTTCCATGAATTTTTCCGACTTCTTCATCAAGCGCCCGATCTTCGCGGGCGTGCTATCGATCGTGATCTTCCTGATCGGCGCGATCGCCCTCTGGAAGCTCCCCGTGAGCGAGTATCCGGAGGTGATCCCGCCCACCGTGGTGGTGCGCGCGAGTTACCCGGGGGCGAACCCCCAGACCATCGCCGAGACCGTCTCCACCCCGCTGGAGCAGGCGATCAACGGCGTGGAGAACTCCATCTACATGTTCTCCCAGGCCACCAGCGATGGGGTGATGACCCTGACCGTGACCTTCAAGCTGGGGACGGACCCGGACATGGCGCAGGTGCAGGTGCAGAACCGCGTGGCCCAGGCCTTGCCGAAGCTGCCGGAGGAAGTCCGGCGCATCGGCGTGACCACCGTGAAAAGCTCCCCGGACCTCACGATGGTGGTGCACCTCCTCTCGCCGGACGGGCGCTATGACGATATCTTCGTCCGGAACTACGCCACCCTGCAGGTGCGGGACGTGCTGACCCGCCTGCCAGGCGTCGGGCAGGTGCAGCTTTTCGGCTCCGGGGACTACGCCATGCGGATCTGGCTGGATCCGAACAAGGTGGCCGCGCGCGGCATGACCGCGGGGGACGTGGTGAATGCCATCCGCGAACAAAACGTGCAGGTGGCCGCCGGAGCCGTGGGCCAGCAACCGAACCCGCAGGCGACCGATACCGAACTGCTCATCAATACGAAGGGCCGCCTGGTCACGGAGGAGGAATTCGGGGAAATCGTCCTGAAGATCGGCGAGCGGGGCGAGCGCGTGCTGTTGCGGGATGTCGCGCGGATCGAGCTCGGTGCCTCCGAGTACGCGCTGCGCTCGTTGCTCAGCAACAAGACCGCGGTGGCGATCCCGATCTTCCAGCTCCCGGGCTCGAATTCGATCGCGCTCTCCAACTCCGTGCGCGAGACAATGGAGCGGCTGAAGAAGGATTTCCCGGACGGCCTGGACTACAAGATCGCCTACGACCCCACCGTCTTCGTGCGGCACTCGATCAAGGCGGTGGTGCACACGCTGCTGGAGGCCGTGCTGCTGGTGGTGCTGGTGGTGATCCTGTTCCTCCAGACCTGGCGGGCTTCCATCATCCCGCTGGCGGCGGTGCCGGTTTCGCTGGTCGGGACTTTCGCGGTGATGAGCATGCTCGGCTTCTCGATCAACGCGCTCTCCCTCTTCGGGCTGGTGCTCGCCATCGGCATCGTCGTGGACGACGCCATCGTGGTGGTGGAAAACGTGGAGCGGAACATCGCGCTCGGGTACTCGCCCTTCGAGGCGACGAAACGGGCGATGCGGGAGGTCACGGGGCCGATCATCGCCACCGCGCTGGTGCTGTCCGCGGTGTTCATTCCCACCGCCTTCATCAGCGGCCTGAGCGGGCAGTTCTACAAGCAGTTCGCCATCACCATCGCGATTTCGACGGTCATTTCCGCCTTCAATTCGCTGACCCTGTCCCCCGCGCTGAGCGCGCTGCTGCTGCGGGATCACCACGCGCCGAAGGACTGGCTCTCGCGGGCGATGGAGAAATCCTTCGGCTGGTTCTTCCGGCCCTTCAACCGCTTCTTCGACTGGTCCTCGAACAAATACGCGGCCGGGGTGCAGCGTTTCGTCCGGCGCGGGGCGATCGCCCTGTTGCTCTATGCGGGCCTGGTCTTCCTGACCTACAAGTCCTTCAAGGCCGTACCTTCCGGATTCGTTCCGGAGCAGGACAAGCAGTACCTCGTGGCCTTTGCCCAGCTTCCCGAGGGTGCCTCCCTGGAGCGCACGGACGAGGTGGTTCGCGAAATGGGCGAGATCATGCTGAAGCACCCCGGCGTTGCGGATTCCATCGCCTTCCCCGGCCTCTCCATCAACGGCTTCACCAACAGCCCGAACGCGGGGATCGCCTTCGTGGGCCTGAAATCCTTCGAGGAACGGAAGGGCAAAAACCTGTCCGGGAAAGAGGTCGCGGCACAGCTCCAGGCAGAGTTCAGCAAGATCCAGGGGGCCTTCGTGGCCGTCTTCCCGCCGCCGCCGGTGAACGGCCTGGGAACGACGGGCGGTTTCAAGCTCTACGTGGAGGACCGCGCCGGACTGGGTTACGACGAACTCTACGGGGCGACGCAGGCGATGATCGCCAAGGCGAACCAGACCCCCGGGCTGGCGGGCGTTTTCTCCGGCTTCACGATCAACACGCCGCAACTGGAAGCGGACGTGGACCGCGCGAAAGCGAAGCAGCAGGGCATTCCCTTGAACAACATCTTCGAGGCCATGCAGGTGAACCTGGGGTCGCTCTACGTGAACGATTTCAACCGCTTCGGCCGCACCTACCAGGTGGTCGCCCAGGCCGATGCCGAATTCCGCACCGATGCGGAAGACATCGCGAAGCTGAAGACCCGCAACGACAAGGGCCAGATGGTGCCGCTGGGTTCCGTGCTGGAGGTGAAGGAAACCTACGGGCCGGAACGCGCGATGCGCTACAACGGCTACCCCGCGGCGGAGATCAACGGCGGACCGGCACCCGGCTTCAGCTCCGGCCAGGCGGAGGCGCTGATCGAAAAAGTGGCGGCCGAAACCCTGCCGAAGGGGATCGCGATGGAATGGACGGACCTGACTTACCAGCGGATCCTGGCGGGGAATACGGGCGTGCTCATTTTCCCCCTGAGCATCCTGCTGGTCTTCCTGGTGCTGGCGGCGCAGTACGAGAGCTTCCGCCTGCCCTTCGCGGTGTTGCTGATCGTGCCGATGGCGTTGCTCTCCGCGATGGCGGGCGTATGGCTGACCGACGGCGACAACAACATCTTCACCCAGATCGGCCTGATCGTGCTGATCGGCCTGGCGGCGAAGAACGCCATCCTGATCGTGGAATTCGCGGTGAAGCTGCGGGAGGAGGGCAAGGGCGTGATCGAATCCGCCGTGGAGGCGGCGCGCCTGCGCCTGCGCCCGATCCTGATGACTTCCATCGCCTTCATCGCGGGCGTCTATCCGCTGGTGGCCGCCAGCGGGGCGGGCGCGGAGATGCGGCAGGCCATGGGCGTGGCCGTCTTCTCCGGCATGATCGGGGTGACGATCTTCGGTCTCTTCCTGACCCCCGTCTTCTATGTGCTCCTGGAGAGGATCGGTACGAAGAAGGCGAAACCCGCGCCCGCCGCCGCGCAAGGCAACTGAGGCTCCCTGTCCGATTGAACCAGTCCCCATGAAAACAACACGCATCCCGCTGCTTGCCGCGGCCTTTCTCAGTTCCTGTTCATTCGTGCCCTCCCTTGAGAAACCGGGGGCCGAGGTGGTCCCGATGTCCTTTTCCGGCGATCCGGGGGGCACCGCCTCCGCCTCGCTCGACTGGCGCTCTTTTTTCAAGGACGCGCGTTTGAGAAAGCTCGTCGCGGCCGCCCTGGAACACAACCGCGACCTGCGCGTGGCGGCCCTCAATGTCGAGCAGGCCCGCGCGCAGTACGGGATCTCCCGCAGCGCGCTCTTTCCCGCCGTGGATTTGTCCGCCACCGGCTCACGACGGCGGACACCGGGCTCGACCGTCACCGGGGGGACGGCGGTCGAGTCCCGGAACCGCGACGTTTCGGTGGGTGTCACCTCCTACGAACTGGACCTCTTCGGCCGGGTGCGGAGCATGAACGAAGCGGCGCTCCAGGAGTTCTTCGCCAGCGATGCGGCGCGCCTGGGCGTGCGGATCTCACTGGTGGCGGAGGTGGCGGGGCAATACTTCACGGAGCAGGCGCTGCTGGAACTGATCGGGCTCTCCGAGCAGACCCTCGATTCCGTGGGCCAGACCCACGAGCTGACGAAGAAGCGTTTCGAGGCGGGGGACGTGTCCGAGCTCGATGCCCGCTCGGTGGAGATCCAGGTGCAGACGGCGAAAGCGGATCTTGCGGCCTACCGGCAGCAGCTTGCCGCCACGCGGAATGCCCTCGTTTTCCTGACCGGCACGAGCCTGCCGGAGGGGGAGGCGGGAGGTGGCGGCCTGGACCGGGGCATGG
>CBFGVD010000007.1:0-19978 GCA_965651965.1 uncultured Verrucomicrobiaceae bacterium
GAGGAAATACATCGCGCCGTCCGCGCCGATCACCGCATCCGTGAGCGGCAGCCCGCTGCCGGCCACGAATTCCTCCCGCTGCGCCTTGTACCCCTTGCCCTCCGGCGTCAGGTGGATCGCGTGGATCGTCGCGTAGGTCCAATCGAGCGCATAGACCGCGCGCTGGTATTTTTCCGGGAATTTCGCGCCCTTGCCGGAAACGACGCCGGTCGGCGAACCCGGTCCGATGTCGAATTGCGAGGACATGCTATCTTCGTAGTACTCCGGCCATTTGCCGGTGCCGTTGCGCCAGCCGAATTCGGAGCCGGGCACCACGTGGCAGATGCGGGTGGGACGGTACCAGGGCATCCCCAGGTCCCACTCCATGTCCGAATCATAGGTGAAAAGATCGCCCTGCTCGTTGAAGGCAATATCATACTCGTTGCGGAAGCCGATCGAGAAAAGCTGCCAGTGCGAACCATCCGGCCGGAAGCGGGCGATGAAGCCTCCGGGAGCCATGCGGTCCCGGGCATGGCCGCGGGCATCCGGGCGGCGCGGGAGGAGCTGGTCTTCATCCCACTTCGCGGCGACGAGGGAAGAATCGAGGCCCGGGTAGTCGGTATGATTCCCGGCGGCGAAGTAGATCCATTCCCCGTCCGGAGAGGGCACCAGGCCGTGGGTGCCGTGCTCGCCGCGGCCGTTGAAGGCTTTCATCAGCTCCGGCTTGTCCGGTTCGCCGTCGCCGTTCGTATCCAACACCCTCCAGACGCCGCTCTGGTCGCCGCCCTCGTTCACCGACACGTAAAGCACCCCGCGGTGCCACAGCAGGCCGTGCGCGCCCTTCAGGGGTATGCCCGTCGCCTCGGCGGAGGTGATGCCCTTCCCGTCCGCGGCGGCAGTCACCCGGTAAATCACCCCGTACTGGTCTGCGCAGAGCAGCTTGCCTTTGCCATCCACCGTCATCGCCACCCAGGAGCCCTGCTCCTTCGGCACGCGGTAGAGCCGCTCCAGACGGAAGCCCGCAGCCACCTGGTATTTCCCGGTCATGTCTTCCGGGGAGTCGGGGCCATGGCCTTCCGGGGAAATCAGCATGCCCCAGGGTTTATCGCCCATCTTCCCGATCACCGCGGCCTTCGGCCAATCCGCCGCGGGAAAATCCGGGCTCTGCCAATTCTCCGGCGCCTCGGTATTGCAGTGCCAGTTCCCGTCGGACATCACGTAGAGCTTGCGCCCGTCCTTGAGGGTCGCCCGGAAGCGCAGCGCCATGCCTGCGGATCCGCCCTCGTTCCTGCCTTCCACGGCGATCACGTTGCGACCGCCCTGGCGGACATGCGGCATCACGTCGTAGCCCCGCGGATTGCTCCAATCCCCCGCGAAACCCAGGTCCACCCCGTTGATCCAGACACGGTGCCAGTTGTCGCAGGTCACCGTGAGGGCCGCGCCGGACACCTCGTGAGGCAGTTCGAATTCACGGCGGAAAAAGACCTTTTCCTTGGAACCGGGTTTCTCGCTCTTCCACAGCCAGTGGGCGGTAGGCTCGTCCGCGAGAACCGCCGTCGCCTGGAGGGTAAACACGGCGCAAACGGCCGTCAGGAAGCCTCGTTTTCAAGACCTTCGCCCGACTGCCCGCCCGAAATCATACACCCGCACACTTTTTTGCCGATTTCCGGTAATAGCGCGCCTCCGAGCTGCCTCCGAGCTTCTTGGAATAGATCGGATTCCGTCTTCTCCGCGGAGGAAGGAAGGTTCGACATCTGCCTCCGCAAGGAGTATTAAACGAATGCGAAAATGAAAGAAGCCCGTTGCATTCTGCACGTCCTGGTATTCGTTGCCGCCGTTCTCGCGGGCCGGGGCTCCGCACAGGTCGCGCGCGCCTTCCCCGACGGACGCCTGCTTCCCGAGGGCCAGAGCCGGCCCGTGCTGCTGGATGCGGAAGCCTCGCTGGCGGTCATGGCATTGCCGGAAAACGGCGGCGAGCCCGCGGCCTCGGCCTGGGAGCCGGGCGGCGGAAGCTGGGCGAAGACCTATTCCTTCGGTTCGTTCCCCTACACCTGCGTGGCCGTGGACCCGCCCTACGTCGCCCTGGGCTACGAAGGCCGCATCACCATATACGAACGGATCAGCCCGACCAAATACGTGCTGCTGAACGGCCCGCCGCTGGCCCCGGACGAGATCCCGCGCAAGGTCGTGATGGAAGGGACGCGGCTGGCCGCCATCATCGAAAAACCCTTCGCGCTGCCGACACGCGGGACCTTCGCGCGTGTCTACGACGACTCGGGTACCGCGTGGAGCCTGACCCGCGAGATCGAAATCCTGGCCACGGGCGGACCGTTCCTGGACCCCAGCAGCGTGGTGAGCGACATTGATTTGGAAGGGGACCGGCTGGCCGTTTCCGCCGCGGATGAAAACGTCATCCAAATCCACGAGCGCAACCAAGGCGGGACGGATGCTTGGGAAGCCATCGCGAGCATCGACGGTACGGTGCCGGGCGTGGAGGCCCTGGGCTTTTCCCTGGCTTTGGACGGCGACCGCCTGGCCGCCGGTTCCACGGCGGACGGCATGAGCCGGGTGGAGGTTTTCGCACGGAACCAAGGCGGGGCGGATGCCTGGGGCCATGCGGGCACGCTGCTGGGTGCCGAAACCCCCTCGCCCGCCGGGTTCCTGATCGCGGCGGACCGCGACACCGGCCGCCTGAGCGCGCTGGCCCCCGGCATCCTGCAGCCGGATGCGGATGCCGATCCCTCCGCGCTGCATGTTTTCGGCCCCGGCGGCGGACCGGGAGGCTGGGCGCAGGAATACGAGGGCGATGCGGGCCCGATCCGGGGCTTCAGCACGCGCGCGCCGGGCATGGCCTTCAGCGGGAACGACCTGCTGATCGGCTTGGGCGGGCTTTCCGCCACTTCGGCGGCATGGGAAGCTTCCGTCCACCGCCGCGGCACCGGCGGAGCTTCCTCATGGGGCATCGCGCAGTCCCTCTCCGGACCGGATGTGCCCGCCGGCTTCGGCAGCGCTCTGGCAGCCTATGGAAACTACGTGGCCGTGGGCATGCCCTCGGAGAGTTCGCACGGCAGCGAATCCGGGGCGGTGATGGTATGGTACCGATTTTCCGCGCCAGGAGGATCGGTGTGGTTGCCCGCGGGCCGTTTCGAATCCCCGGAACCGGAGGCGGGGGAGAGATTCGGCGCTTCCCTGGCGCTCCTGGGCGATAGCAGCGCGTGGCTGGCGGTGGGTGCCCCCGGAGCCGACGGCGGGCGCGGGGCGGTCTATCTGCACCTGATCCGCCCGACAGGAACCTTCGCGGAGCCGCTGAAGGTCGCCCCGGCCGCCTTGGAAAGCGGGGACGCCTTCGGAACTTCCGTCTCGCTGGCGGGCGAGACCCTGCTGGCCGTGGGCAGCCCCGGAGACGACGACTCCGGCACGGACGCGGGAGCGGTGTATCTCTTCGAGGACGACCTGGGCGGCACGCTGAACTGGGGCCAGCGCGCGAAGCGGCTGATGCCCGCGGGGGAAAGCGGCAGCGGTTTCGGAACCGCCCTGGCCTTGACCGGCGGCACCTTCGCCGCCACGCGGCCCGCCGCCGGCAGCCCCGGAAAAGTCTTCCTCTACCTGCGGAACGAAGGCGGCGCGGATGCCTGGGGCTACAAATCCACGCTCGCGGCCCCGGCAGGCGCGCCGGCGGGCTTTCCCTCGGCGATTTCCAGCGCCCCGGAGGTTCCGCTTTTCGCCATCGGCGCCACCGCGGCGGCGGGGTCGAACGGCCGGGCCTACCTCTACGGCTACGACACCGGCACGGAGAGCTGGCAGCAGTTCTTCGCCACGGCAGGAAGCGCCGGAGAGGGGCCCAGCTTCGGGACCTCGGTGGCGGGCAGTTTCCCGCGCATGGTCGTGGGCGCGCCGGGAACCGGGCCCGGCGGCACCGTCTCCACCTACGGCAGGACGGATACGAGCATCACGGTCGAGCTGCTTCATTCCGAAACCGGCGCGGCCGGGGAAGCGGCCGGAACGGCGGTGGCAGCCACGGAGCTCTACACCTTCGCCGGCCTGCCGGGCGCGGACGACACGGGTCCGGAGGCGGGCGCGGTGAAAGTGAGCCGTTCGGGTTCCTACGAAATTTGGGTCGCCGCCCAGGGCCCGGCATTTATCCAATGGTGGCCGGAAGAGGACCAGGACGGCGACGGCGCGGCGAACCTCTTCGAATTCGCATACGGCAGCGATCCCCTGGCCGCGGGAAGCAGGCCCCTCTTCACCATGCAGCGGACGCTCTACGACGAAGGCACGGCTTCCTGGCCCGCGCTGGAGTGGACCCGGCCGGATCCTCCCTACTCCACCTCGATGCTGAATTACCAGATGCAACGGAGCGAGAACCTGGAGGACTGGTCCAATACGAGCCGCGACGGGGGCGGGGGGCTCGGCGAACCGGACGGCCATTTTTACCGCATCGACAGGCCGCGCGAATTCTTCCGCCTGGATCTCCGCTATCCCGAGGAGGACAGCTCGGACGACGGCGGAATCATCATCATCGTCGATTGATCAGTCCGCGAGACGGATCCCGTCCTCGCCGATCACGATTTTCTTCTTCCGGAAAAGGGCTCCGGTCGCTTGCTTGAAGGCCTTTTTGCTGACGCCGAGCGCCTTGTGGATTTCTTCCGCCGGGCTGGAGTCGTTCAGCGACCAGAAGCCGCCGCGCTGCTTCAACTCCTCCTCGATGCGGGATTCGAGGTTATCGATCCTCGCGCGGCCGGGGGCGTAGAGGGAAAGGTCGATCTTCCCGTCCGGGCGGACCTGGACGACATAGCCCTTCGTCTTCTCCCCCGCGCGGAGACGCCGGAAGACCTCGTTGGCAAAAAGCACGCCGGAGTGCTTCCCTTCGACGATGGCCTTGTAACCCAGCTCCGTCTTGCCGTAGAGCATCAGCTCCACCTCCTGTCCGGGGGCGTAGGTGGGAGGCTCCGGATTCAGATACTTGTTCAAGCGCCGGGTGGCGACGATGCGGCCGCTGGCTGCATCCACATGGACATGGACGACGTAGGATTTCCCGACCTCCAACCTCTCCTTCTGCTCGCGGAAAGGAAGCAACAGGTCCTTCGGCAGGCCCCAGTCGAGGAATGCGCCCACGGCCGTGACGGCGAGGACTTCCAGGTAGGCGAATTCGCCCGGCATCGCCTTCGGGCGCTTCAGGGTGGCCACCGGGCGGTCCTCCGAATCGTGGTAGAGGAAGACCTCCACCTGCCCGCCGATCTGCCAGGAGACCGGCATTTCCCGCCGCGGCAGCAGGACCTCGCCGAGCTCTTCCCCGGCATCGAGGAAGAGGCCGAAAGGCTGCTCGCGGAGGATGGTGAGGGTGGCTCTTTCGCCGATATGCGCCATGCCGGAAGCTGCGCCGGATACGGCGGCGAGTCGATGGGAATGCGCGGGAAGGTCAGAGCAGCTTCCGCTTCTTCGGATTCCGCTTCTTGCCGCCGAAAACGACCTCCTTGATGTCGAAAGCCTCCGGGTCGTACTCGCCGCGGTACCAGCCGATCTGGCCGTGCAGGGCCTCCATGTATTGGAAGGCCCCGCCGAAATCCTCCGGCGGGCAGGCGCGGGCGCCGTCGATCATCAGCGGTCCGCTCGCGTCGCTCTCCTCCCTCTTCTCGAAAACCACCTCGTGAATCCACTCCTCCGCGAAATCGTAGCGGTAGAGCATGCGGATCGGCAGGCGCTTCTTGCCGATGAAATCCGCGATGGTGGTCTTGGCTTCGTCCTGGAACTCGCCGCCGGGAGGTACCTGGTCGGCCAGGCCTACCGGGCCGATGACGTCGGTGAGCCGCTTGCCCTTGCCGTGGCGGAACTCGTGCGGATGCTTGTTTTCCCAGCCCATCGCATCCTGGATCGCGTCGTTGAGCTGGAGGAAGGTGAAGGAGGCCGGCACCGAAAAACGCCGCCAGATCTGCGGGGTGATCTGGTAGAGGAAGACCTTGATGACGATGCGCGGCTCGGACATGCGGAGAAGCTAGCGAGAGCGCGCGGCAAACTGCAAGTTCTCCGCCGCTACTTCCCGCCCGCCCAATCCACGGCATTGGCCAGGAGCTTGCGGAAATCCGGGTGGCGGTGCGCCTTGCCGTCGTGTCCCGGGGCGATGGCGACGATGCGGCAACGCGGGTGCGCGACGGTCCATACCGCGGCGTGTTTCTTGCCGGTGACCGACGAAACGGAGGTCTCGACCAGGGTTTCCACCCTGGCCGGGGGCTCGAAGCCGATGTGGTAAAGTTCATCCCGCAGGCGGAACTCCTTCGAAATCCCGGCGACAACCGGGTGCTCCGCCTTCACCACCTGCAAGCCGAATTCGCCGAGGGGATCGTGGGCGCGGGAACCGCCGCCGGCATAGGTGGCATTGTACTCCTTCCAATCCGGCCAGTTGTACCAGGTGGCCGGGTGAAGCAGGACCAGGCCGCCGCCCCGCGCGACGAAGGTTTCGAACGCGGCCCGGAAAGCCTCGCTGCGCGGATAGGCCGGATCGTTCGAGCTGAAGAGGAACACGTCGGCATGGGACAACTGCGCGGCGGCTTCCTCCGGACTTTCCGTATAGGCGGTCACGGCCCCGGCCGCCTTCAGGATCGCCTGGTCCTCCCGGTCGTACCACGTGGCGAAGTCGTGCGAACTGCCGCCTCCGGCGAGGAGCACGCGAAGGGTATCCGCTTTTTTCTCCGCGGGCAGGGAGGCGGATTCTGCTTCCGCCGGGCCGCCCTCGGCGGGCGGAGACGGCATTTTTCCCTCTTTATCCGGGGATTCGAGGGTGATGGCCGCGATCATCGGCGCGGGAATTCCACCGGCGCTCTTGAGGACCAGCTTTTCGATGACCTTGCCGGGGTTTTCCAGATCCCGCCAAAGGTAGCGCATCTGGCCGTGCTCCGTGAGGTCCGTCCACGCCGAGCCGGGCACGTCCACGCGCCGCAGATGATCGGCGAAGTCCACGCCATTGCGGAGGACGATGTCCTCGCTGCCGCCATCCGCATAGCGGACGGTGATGGTGACCACGGGCTCGCGCTCCGGGCTCACGGGATAGCCCCAGCCCGCGACCGCGCCCAGCAGGTGCAGGCGTCCGGCGGCGAGATTCACGGGAATTTCCACCTGCTGCGGCATGCCGCGGCTCACCGCCTCCGGGTCCATACCGCCTTTCAGAACGATCACATTCTTGCCCCCGGCCACGGCGGCGGGATCCGGCAGGTGAAACGGCACGCCGCGCTCCTCGACCAGGCCGTAGCGCTTGATCGAAACCCGGTCGCCCGCCGTGTCTTGGGACAGGTAAACGCCCCGGCTCCCGTCCGCGGTGGCGGCCCGGCCGAAAGGGAGCGTGTGGAAACGCTGCTCGCCGGAGCGCAGATAGGTCACCAGGTCCCGCAGCGCTTCCGCTCCGAGCCCCTCAAAGCCCTCCGGCATGAGCGACTTGCCGGTATTCTCCTGCGCCGCGATCTGCTCCCGCGGGATCTCGGTCTCCCCGGCGGCGTTTTTGACGAAGACGCTGCCCGCGGTCTCCCGGCCGATGAAGCCGGAGAGGGTTTTCCCGTCGCGGGTGGTGATGTTCCAAACGTGGTAGCTGGGCTCCACCTCGCGGTTCGGATCGATGATGTGACCCAGCAAGGTCTCCACGCCGTGGACTCCCATGCCCTCCAGCACCGGGCCGATGTGCTGGCCCTCACCGCCGAACTTGTGGCAAGCGGCACAGGCGGCGTAGATCGCCTTGCCCTTCTCCGCGTCGCCGGGCTTGGAGACCTCCGGCAGCAGCCGTGCGATGATCGCGTCCTTCTCCTCGTGCGCGCCGCGCAGCTTGGCGACAAGCGGGGCGGCGCGTTCCTTCACCGCCGCATCCGGGTGATCGGCAAGGCGCGGCAGCACGGTGGTACCCGCGACGGACAAGGGAAGCTCCCCCCGGTCCAAGGCATCGATCAGGGCGAGCGCGGCCGCGGGCCGGGAGAGCAGGCCTTCCAGCACCCGCGCACGTTCCTCGGCGGAAAGCGAGGGCAAGGCCCCGATCAGGATCGCGGAAGCATCCCGCGAGGGATTGGCGGCCAGGGCTTCCATCAGCAGGCGGCGCGTGTCCCCCGACTTGGAAATGGCAGCGGCCAGGGCTTCCGCAAGCGCGGGCGGGAAGTCCGGCAAGGCCGCAAGGGAGACGAGAATGCCGGGCTCGGCCGATGCCTCCGCCAGAATGCGGGAGACGGCTGCGGAAGAAACGGCGGAGGCGGGGAGCAAAGGCAGGGCCGCAGCGGCAACGCGGGGCCGGTCGCCGGATGCCAGCCGGGCCAGCACGGCATCCAGCCGGGGGCTCTTCCGCAGCTCTCCCTTCCCCAGGGATGCAAGCGCCGGAAGGATCAGCCCTTCCGCATCGTTCCCGGCGGCTTCCATGGCGGATAGCATCGCGGCGAGTTTCTCCGGGTTTTCGCGATGCGACTCGAAGAGGAGGGCCGCGAGAGGCGCATGCCGGGCCGGCTCCGCGGAGCCGAGCACGGCGGCAATCACCTCCGCGGCATTGTTCCGTGCCAAGCGTGCAACGGCGGCACGGGTCCAGCGTTCCTCCGATCCTGCGTGAGCCGCGACCAGGGCCGCCGCGGGGAAGATGGTGTCCCCAGGCAGGGAAGCGAGCCAGTGGAGGCGGACCCGCGGGTCGGCTTCGCCCGGAAGCGCCTCCGCGACGGCGGCAGCCCATTCCGGTGCGGCGAGCCGCGGATAAGCCTCCACCACCCGCGCCGCGGTCACGCGCACCCCGGCGGCGGGGTCGGCCAGGGAGGCCGCCAGTTCCTCCGCGGAGAGCACCCCGGCCGCGGCGCGAATCCACAGGGCGTGGATCTTCGCCGCGCCCGTGGCGGTGCGGAGCTTCGCCGCAGCGCCCTGCAGGTCGCCTTCCTCGATGAGTCGCTGGGCGCGGAAACGCACTTCGCGGTTCGGGTGGCCTAGGGCGGCGATCCTGCCTTCCGGCGTGGTCAAATCGGTCCGCGGCAGCTCCCGCGACTGCTTGTGCCGGTAGCGGTGGATGCGGCCGAAGAAGTGGTCCCGGTCCGGGCGGGCCGCCTGATTGTGCCACAGGTGGATGGGGCCGCGCGGGTCGTTGTGAAGGATGGCTTGGTTGTAGAAATCGATGACATAGAGCTGGCCGTCCGGGCCCGTCCGCGTGTCGATCGGGCGGCTCCAGAAATCCCGCGTGGCGGAGAATTCCTCCTCCCGCGTCTTCGCGGCGGAGTAGGTGACGCCATCCCCTGCAAGCGCCTCGTGATGGACGATGTGCACGGTGGGCTCCGCGGTGAAGTAACCCATCGTCCACTCCTCCGGCCAGGCCCCGCCCTCATAGACCGCGGCCCCGCAGGCGGCGGTGAAGGAGCCGATCACGTCGTTCGGCTGGTTTTCCACGATCTCCTCCCAGGACATCAGCGGCTTTACCGGGCGCAGGTGGACCATGACCTGCCAGGAAGGCTCGTGCCCCAGCCCGCCCTCCGCCATCACCCGATCGGAGAGCGGCACGTGCATCACCAGATCCCCGGAGGTCGGCTGGGTGAAAAACAGCTCGCCGTCCGAAGTCATGTCCACGCCCCAGCAGTTCCCGTTCTTCGCGCTGTACATCTCGATGCGGGAACCGTCCGGACGCAGGCGCACGACGCCGGAGCCGATCGCGCCGAAGTCTCGGGAACCATCGCCGGAAGTCACCTTCGGAGAACCGGAATAGCCGTGGGTGGCGTAGATCCAGCCGTCCAGACCCCAGCGCAGGTTGTTGATCACCGCATGGGTGTCGAAGGTGCCCAGGCCCTTGTAGAGCACTTCGCGCTTGTCGGCGCGGCCGTCGCCATCCGTATCCCGCAGGAACAGGATCTCCGGAGCCTGGGCGACGATCACCCCGTCGCGGTAAAAGCAGAAGCTCGTGGCAAGATCGAGGTCCGTGGCGAAGACCTGCTTGCGATCCATGGTGCCGTCGCCATCGCTGTCCTCCAGCCATGAGATGCGGTCGCGGCCCGGGCGGCCGGTTGCAGGAGGTTTCGGCAGGGAGGAATCCCGATCCCAGAGGGAATGCATGGCTTCCGGTCCCCCGCCCTTTTTGCCCTCCGGATATTCCAGGCTCTCCACCACCCAGAGGCGGCCCTTTTCATCCCAATCGAGGTTGAGCGGCTTGGAGACCAAGGGTTCTGCGGCGACGAGTTCGACGGTGAAATCCGGATGCACCTCCAGGGAGTCCAGGGACGCTTCCGGCGACAGCGGCCCGCCCGGCGGATAGGTCAGGGCGGCGACATCATCCGGCGAGGAGAGCGCATCGATGTCTTCCCCGCCCGCGGCCCACACGAGCGCGCGGCGGAGCATGGTGCGGATGGCGGGATGCTCCAGGCTGCGCGCGTTTTGCCCGGGCACGAAGAATACCACGCGGCCCTTCCCCCGCTCCGCGGTCCAGACCATGGGGGAGACCCCATACACATAGGGCTGCGGCTCGGTGCCTTTCAGGTGCTTCTTGTTCGGCGTCCAGGTGGTGGCGAGGACGGGGGTATCCGCCGGGAGCTCGAAGCCGTGGAGCATTTCATCGGCGATGTCTAAATTCGAGATGCCGCGGGTGACCGGATGCCCGCGGCCGGGCGGGGTGAAGAAGAGCGGCACCGCACCAGCCCAGGCGCGCGGCTCCCCCTGGACCCAGCCGGAGGCGGCGATGGCATCGTGCAAGAGGACCACGCCGCCGCCGTCCCGGACGAAGGAATCGAGGCGCTGCCGTTCCCCCGCGGTCCACGGCTGCGCGCCGGAAATCAGGACCGCGCGGCAGTCCTTCAGATCCTCCGGCGCGGGAAAGGCTTCCCCTTTCCTCGCACCGTCCAGCAAGGAAGGCGCGCCCTGGAGATAAATCCCGGGAGCGGCCGCGGAGGCAAACGCGCCGGAAAGGAGCAGGGCGGAAAGAAGGAGGCGGGAGCTGCGCCGGATGAATCCTGGTATCATGGGGTCTCGCGGAAAGGGCGTTCGTCCCCTGATACCGCGGAATCCCCGCGCTTCCTAGCCGTGTTGGCAATCGCGATACCGGATTGTGGATTTAGCGCCGGTGCTCGGAGGGACGCCACCCGACCCACTTCTTGAAGGTATTCGAGAAGGTGTGCGGGTTCGTGTAGCCCAGCTCGCGGGTGATCGTTTCCACCTTCTCGTCCGTGGTGGAGAGCAGGTGCCGGGCGCGCTGCATGCGCAGGAAGGTCACGTGCTGCATCGGGCTGCGCCCGAGTTCATCCCGGCAGAGGCGGCGCAAGTGCTCCTTGCACACGCAGGCGCGCGCGGCGAGTTCCTCCAGGGTCCAGGGGTGGGCGAGCGATTTTTCCACCGTATCCCAGAGCTTCCACAGCCGGGCATCCGCCTGGTGGGGGTGGGCGAAACGGATCACGTAGGAGTGCACCAACTCCGTCCACAGGTGCAGGGTGGCCGGGGCATTCCCGCCGGTGCACTCCGCATGGAGCCCGCGGATGGCGTGGAGCAGGGGCCGGGGATCGTAGCTGCCGAGCACGGGCGAACCGGCGGAGACGATGGGATTCGACTCCCGGGACTCCAGATAGCGCACCCAGCAGATCCGCCAGGGCTCGCGGCCGGTCGATTTCATGGCATTCGTCACGAAGGGCGGCAGCAGGCAAGCCTGCCCCGCGGCGACCTGCCGCCATTGGCCGTCCGCCCGCACCAGGCCGCTGCCCTCGAAGCACGCGAGCATGAAAGTCCCGGACTGGTCCGGCCGGGAGATCTCGAAAGGCCCCTCCGCCTCCAGCACTCCGACATGGGCGATGTGGTGCTGCGCGAGGAGCTGGCAAACGGGCTGATCCCGCAGCCATTCGCGCTCGTCCGACACATCGGCGCGGACAATGGAACTCCGCTTGGGATCATCGGCGGCAAGTTCGGGCATCGCCCGGAAAATACCCGCTCTCCCTCCGGGATCAAGCCGGAGAAATGTGCATATCGGATACTTTCATCTGCTCTCCCCCTTCTTGCCAAGGATCCCCATGCTGAACGATAGTGCAGATCAAATACCAAGCGGCGGGGTCTGCAGCTCCCCGGCAAACCCGATGAGCACGACCCCGAAACGCTTCGTCCAAAAAGAGGACGCCCTCCGCGAAACCAACCCCTGGACCCACAACGAATGGCTTTGCCGCCCGGACCTGGTGGCGGCGGAGAAGCTGCTGATGGTGCGCGCGACGATGCCGCCGGGGCATTGCCACCCCTTCCACCGGCACCCGCACCGGGAGGAAATCATCCACGTGCTGGAAGGCCGCGCGGAACAATGGGTGGACGGGGAATACCGGATCCTGGAACCCGGTGAAATCGCCCACCTGCCCGCGGGCACGGTGCACGCGACCTACAACCCCTTCCCCGAGACGCTGGTCTTCCTCGCCATCCTCTCCCCCGCGACCCTCCCCGCGGATCTCGCGCGAGCGGAGGACCCGGAAGACGTCTCCGAAGAAGAACCCTGGGCTTCCATCCGCGCGGGGATGACGCCGTGCAAGGTGCTGGGGAAATAGTTTTACAGCTTCTCGATCCGGAAAACCACCGGGGCACTATTGATGCAGTCCAGGGCCTCGATTTTGCGGAGGGTTTCCTGGAGCAGGCCGAAACGGCAGGTGTGGAGCAGGAAGACCATATCGAGGAAGTCGGCGTCCGGCTGATCCGGCTTCACGGGGGAATGGGTGCCTGAAATGCCGATGCCCGCATCCGCGAGCATGCGGGCGACCTCCGCGATGACGCCGGGGCGGTCAGTCACGTCGAAGCGGACATAGCAGGCCGTCTCCGTGTCTTCCACGGGCATGAGCGTGCCGTTATCCCGATAGGGGAGGAAGCCGCGGTGGCCGGCGGCCTGGCGGAGGGAGCGGGCGGCTTCCACGAGATCCGCGACCACGGAGGAAGCGGTGGGATCCTGCCCGGCACCGCGGCCGTAGAAGAGAGATTCCCCGGCGGCATCGCCATGCACGGCGACGGCATTGAAAACGCCGTGGACGCTGGCGAGGATATGGCTTTTCGCAATGAAGGAGGGCTGTACGCGCAGTTCCACCGCTCCGTCCGGATGCTCGCGGACGACGGCGAGGAGCTTCACCACGTAGCCGAGGCGGGTGGCGAACTCGATATCGATGGGGCGGACCTGCTCGATGCCCGCAACATGGACCTGCGAGGGATCGATGGGGAAGCCGTAGGCCAAGGTGGCGAGGAGGATGGCCTTGTGGGCGGCATCCCAGCCGTTGACATCCAGAGCCGGGTCCGCCTCGGCATAGCCCAGCGCCTGGGCTTCCGCGAGGGCGGCGGCGAATTCCAGCCCGGCGGTGGTCATGCGCTCCAGGATGTAATTCGAGGTGCCATTGATGATGCCGGTGATGGAGTGGATGCGGTTCCCGATGAAGGACTCCTGCACGGTCTTGATGATCGGGATGCCGCCGGCCACCGCGGCCTCGAAATGGATCGGGGTATCGTGCTCGCGGGAGAGGGCGAAGAGCTCCACGCCGCGCTCCGCAAGGAGGGCCTTGTTCCCGGTGACGACCGGCTTCCGGGCCTTCAGCGCGGCGGAGACGATCTCATAGGCATCCGTCGTTCCGCCGATGAGTTCCACGACGATGTCCACGGCGGGGTCCGCCACCAGTTCCTGCCAGGAGGTGGTGAGCTTTTCCTGCGGGAGATTGACGGGGCGGGTCTTCGCGGGGTCGCGGACAAGCACCTTTGCCACGTCCAGCTTCACCTGGCCGCCGGTGCGGTCGCAGATCAATCCGGCGTTGCGTTCGAGGGCGAGGACGACGCCGGAGCCGACGGTTCCGAGTCCGGCGAGACCGATGCCAAGGGAGGAGCAGTTCACGCCGGGACTTTCTGCCGGGCACGGCGACCGGAAAAGCGCAAAGCGGGTCAGATATCGGGAGATTTCTCCGCGGCCAGCCAATCGCCGAGTTCGTCACCCGGCAGGCCTTGCTCGACGCGGGAGCGGTAGTTGAGATAGGCGGCTTTGGCGATATCAGGCGGCGATCCCGCGGCCTTTTTCCCGGCTGCGGCGGTCTTGGAAGCGGCTTTTTTGGCCGCCTTTTTCGTGGAGGTTCCCCCGGCGGTCTTCTTGGCCGCCTTTTTTGCAGCTTTTTTCGCGGACATGGCGGCTTAGTTCAGCACGGCAGGTGCCAGGCTGCAAGCCGGTGATTGTCAGCGGGGTCCCCCGGCGTATAGTCCGGCCGTGGACAACGGCTACACTTGGCGCGAGGCTCGCGCGGCGAAGCCGCTCCGGCTGCCCGGTCCCGATAACATGGGATGGTGGGTGGCCGTGGCGTTTTTCGTCGCGGTGATCCTGCACGTGGCCGCATTCTTCGCCCTGGGCCACATCAAGATCGGCCAGGGGTTCCAGCCCGCGGGCGAAATCGTCACCGACCGGGTGGTGATCGATCAGGTGGAGATCCTGCCGCCCGACCAGGTGGTGGAGGAGCCGGATCCGCCGGTACAGGCACCGCCGGAAGCGGCGGCGCTGCTGGAGGAGATCGACATGCTCGACAAGCTGCCGGAGGATACCGAGATGGACATCAAACCGGATCTGGCGGATCCGGAATTCGCCGTCCGCTTGGAAAATCCGGCGCTGGAGGGCGAACCGGAGGGGATCGTGGTCGATCCCGCGGCGGGCTTCGACCTGGACACCGCACTGCCGGATCTGGGCCGGGCGGAAGATCCGCTGCCGTTGGCGGCGGATGCCCAAATCATCGTCGATCCCGGCGCGAGCATCGCCGACGACACGAACCTGGACCGTTTCGCGGAGGATCTTTTGAAGAAAGGTGCCGGAGGAGTCTCGGACATCGGCACGCTGGACGGCGTGGTGACGCTGGACGACATGGCGGGGCTGTCTCCCGAGGTGCTGGTGGGCAAGAAGACGATGCTGCCGAGCGACCTGCTTTTCGAATACGACAGCGCGGTGCTGCGGGAGAGCGCGAAGGTGGGGATGATGAAACTGGCGCTCATCATCGAGCGGAACCCGAAACTCTACTGCTGGATCGAAGGCTACTCCGACCTCTACGGCGGGGATGCTTACAACCTGGATCTTTCCAAACGCCGCGCGGCTTCCGTGCGCGAATATCTGGTGAACACCCTGCACCTGAACGGCGACCGCATCCTGACCCGCGGCCACGGCAAAGCCGACCCGCTGGTCAAGGAAGGCAGCGTGGAGGAACAGGGGCCGAACCGGCGGGTGGAGATCCGCATGCGCCGGACTCCGCCTCCACCGGAAAAGCCGGCCGCCCCGCCGCCCGCGGCACCCAGGCCGCAAGCACCCCAGCGCGTGGATCAGCCACCGCCGGGGCCGGTGGTGGTGAAGCCGATGCGAGCCCTGCCGGTCGAAGATCCGGCCCCGCGGGCCAAACCGGTGGAAGAACCCGCGCCAAGGGCGAAACCGGTGGAGGAGGAACCGCCGCGAGCCCGCCCGGTGGAAGATACCCCGCGCGCGCTCCCGGTGGAGTGAAGGGCCCGGCCCGGTGTCCGCTTGACCCTGCCGGAGAGCCCGCTATGCCCGGGGCCATGAAGCCGCTCGACCCACCCGCCCGGCCGGGAGCCATCCTGTCCTTCGATTTCGACGGCACGCTCTACCACCCCGCCTCCCGGCCGCCGGTTCACCCGCGTCTTTTCCAGACCTTGGAACGCCTGCGGCTGGAACAAGGCGCGCTCTGGGGCATCAATACCGGCCGCTCGATCGGCCACGTGGTGGAGGGGCTGGTGGACGGCGGCTTCCCCTTCACGCCGGACTGGGTGGTCGCGCGGGAAAGGGAGATCTGGCTGCCGAATCCGGCGGGCCGCTGGACCCCGCACGAACCCTGGACGCGGAACTGCGAGAAGGAGCTGCACCATTTTTTCAAAAGCGCGCAGGGCGTGCTGGAAGCGATCCGCCGCGAGGTGGAGGAGCACACGGGGGCAACCTGGATCGAGCATCCGGGCGATCCGGCGGGGCTGGTGGCCCGTACGGAGGAGGAGATGGCCTGGATCGTGGGGCGGGTGGAGGCCCTGGCCGCCACGGAGCCCATGCTCGGCTGGCAGCGGAACTCGATCTGGCTGCGTTTCGGCCACAGGAAGTACCAGAAAGGCAGCAGCCTGATCGAGGCCGCCCGCCATTTCGGCCTGACCCGCCTGCACACCTTCGCGATCGGGGATAGCCATAACGATTTCGAAATGCTGAGCCCGGATGCCGCGGCGATGTTCGCCTGCCCGGCGAACGCCGTGCCGGAAATCCGCGAGCACGTGGTGTCCCAAGGCGGCCACGCCTGCCTGCTGGAACACAGCGAGGGCTGCGTGGAGGCGCTGGAGTTCTACTTCGGCACCGGGAGCTGAGGCTTCCTTTCAGCCCGCCTGGGATTGGTGGATGGCGTAGCGGATCGCCAGCAAGCGGATCGCGACGATCAGCGTGGACGTGATGCCGGAGACGGCTCCGGGAGGCAACCCGAGGCGATCCAGGCCGAAGAGCACGAGCCCCCCGATCAGGCAGGCGGTGGCATAGATTTCCTTGCGCAGGACGAGCGGGATTTCATTCCGGAGAACGTCCCGCAAAAGCCCCCCGAAGGTGGCACTGATCACCCCCATGGCGAGGCAGGCCCACCAGGGCAGGCCGTGCGCCTGCGAGATGCGGATGCCCGAGACGGTAAAAAGCCCGATGCCCAGGGCATCCAGCACGGAGACCGCCCGCCGGATCTTTTTCCACCCTTCCGCTCCGGCCAGAGCCACCAGCGTGCCGGCCGCGGCCAGGATGAAGGTCTGCGGGTTCTTCAGGAAAAGCGGAGGGATGTCCCCGATGAGCACGCTGCGCAGGAGACCGCCGCCCGCCCCGGTGACGACGGCGAGGACGAACATGCCGAACCAATCCATCCCCTTCTGCCGCGCCGCCAGGGCACCGGAGGTGCAGAAGACCAGGATGCCGACGCTTTCCCATAGCTGGACCACGAGCGAGGCTAGACCGGCGGCCGGCGAAACATCAACCCGCGCGCGGGGAGCCGCAGCATCTTCTTGCATCGGCCCGCTTCCGGGCGCTCCATAATGGCCGCATGGCCCTTTTCAAGCGCGTCTTCAAGCTCGTCCTCAAGTATCCGTGGCGCGCGGCGGTCTCGCTGGCGATGGCGATCCTCTGTACGGTACTGGTGCTGGTGCTCCCCACCGTGACGCAGGTGCTGGTGGACGAGGTGATGGGCAAGCGCCGCGAGGATCTGCTTTTCAAAACCGCGGCACTGGGGATCGGCGCGATCCTGCTACGCCAGACGCTCTTCATGCTGCGGACCTACGGGAACAACGCGCTGGAACAGCGGCTGATCCACGACTTGCGGAGGAAACTTTACGACAAACTGCAGCGGCTGCCGATCAAGTGGTTCGACTCGAATTCCTCCGGCGAGATCATGTCCCGGGTGGCGAGCGACGTGCCCTCCACGGACCGCGTGATCGTGGAAACGATCGACCAGGCGATTCCCGCGGTGCTGCAGTTCCTCATCATGGCGGGCTGGATGTTCTACAATAGCTGGGAACTGGCCCTGGTGACGCTGGCACCGCTGCCGGTCATCGGCATCATCACCACGATCTACTCGCGCGTGGCGGAGCCGCGCTGGCGGGAATCCTCCGAGGCTTCCGCGGCGCTGAACGCGCTGCTGCACGACAATCTGGCGGGTATCCGGCAGATCAAGGCCTACACGGTGGAACCGGAGGCGCTGGACCGTTTCGATGCCGCCAGCCGGCATGTGGGGGAGAAACACATGCGGGTGATGAAAGGCCAGGCGCTGGTATGGCCGGGAGTGTCCCTGCTGGCGGAGTCCGGGATCATCCTGATGCTGGGCTGCGGGGCCTGGTGGGTGCTGCAAGGGAAGATGGAGGCCGGCACGCCGATGGCCTTCCTGGTGGCATGGGGCTTCCTCTTCGATCCCATCTCGCGGATCAACAACCTGACCCAGCTCTATCTCGGCGGGAAAGTCGCCGCGAAACGGGTCTTCGACATCCTGGACCTGCCGGATGAAAGCAACCTCACGGACGGAGCGCGGCCCGCGGAATTCAAGGGGAGGGTCGTCTTCGAGAACGCGGGATTTTCCTACGATCCGGAGTCCCCCGCCGTGCAGGGCATTTCCATCGCCGCCGAGCCGGGTATGACGGTCGCGCTGGTAGGCCCCACCGGCGCGGGAAAGTCCACCGTCCTGAACCTGCTCACGCGTTTCTACGAAGTGGACAGCGGGCGCATCCTGCTGGACGGGCATCCCATCGGAACCCTCTCCAAGGAATGGCTGCGCGATCATACCGGCTACGTGACCCAGGAGAGCTTCCTCTTCAACACCACGCTGCGCGACAACATGCGCCTGGCGAAGCCGGATGCCACGGACGAGGAGATCTGGGCGGCGCTCGACAGCGCGAATGCCTCCCCCTTCGTCCGCGAGCTGCCGGAGAAGCTGGACACCGTCGCGGGCGAGCGTGGCGTCCGCTTCTCCGGCGGGGAAAAGCAGCGGCTCTCGATCGCGCGCGCGCTTCTGAAAAACCCGCCGCTGCTGCTCTTGGACGAAGCAACCTCCGCGCTCGACAACGAAACCGAGCGGCTGGTGCAGCAGGCTTTGGAAACCTTGCGCTCCGACCGCACTTCGTTCGTCATCGCCCACCGCCTCTCCACCGTGCGCAAGGCGGACCTGATCTGCGTGCTGGAAGACGGCAAGCTGGTGGAAAGCGGCAGGCACGAGGAGCTGTTAGCAAGAGGCGGCTTGTATTCGCGGCTATGCGAAGCTTCCATTCGCGAATAATCCCGTCCACGCTCGCTGCCCGCCACATGGAAACCGTTTTGCAACTTCCCGAATCCGAAGATCCCTGCACCGTCAAGGAAGTCGTCGATGCGCTCCGCAAGGAGAAGCTCTACCCCCGCCACGAATCGAAAAACTGGGGCGACTGGATTCATTTCGAAGGCCACCGCACCGTGATCAGCATCGAGTCCATGCGCGGCCTCACCAGTTCCGCGACGATCGAACATTCGGAAGACGAGAGCGAGGAACTCTCCCCCGCGATCCTGCGTGCCTTCGGCCGTCTCGGCTGGGTGGGGATCGGGGAGGACGGCGAGTATTCGCTGGATTGAGAAAGCAGTCTCCCCCTTTTCGGGACTTGGAGTTGCCGTCTTCCGCGGCATGCTCACCGGTCGATGACTCCCGACCGCCGCCGCTTCCTCGCAGCCTGCGCCGCCGCCATTTCTCCGGCTCCCGTGCTTGCCCAAGGGCAAGGGAAACCCGCGGGAAAAAAGGGCTGGGCCGGTGGCGACGCGGACATGCACAAGCTTTTCGGAGTTCGCTGGTATTACACCTGGTGGCCCGGCGGGAATGAATCGAAGGCCGCCTCCTTCGTCCCGATGGTGAAGGAGGAAAAACACATCCATTCCTTGCACGCGATCGAGGCGATGCAAGGGATCGATCATCTGCTCGGCTTCAACGAGCCCGAACGGAAAGATCAGGCGAACATGCCGCTGGCGAAGTGCGTGGAGCTGTGGCCGGAGCTGGCCGCGCTCGCGGAGAAGAAGAATCTCCGGCTCGGCTCGCCCGCGCCCTCTTCCGACGGCGGCGGCATGGCTTTCCTGGATGCCTTCATGGAAGAGGTGAAAGCGAAGAAGCTGCGGGTGGATTTCATCGCCCTGCACTGGTACCGCAGCCGGGACCCGGGCGCCTTCGAGGACTGGGTGAAGGGCATCGTGCGAAAGTACAAGCGGCCGGTCTGGATCACGGAATTCAACGGCTGGAACGGCCCGGAAAAGCAGAACCGCGACTTCCTGCGCAAGACGCTCAAATTCATGGAGCGCAGCAAGGACGTGGAACGCTACGCCTACTTCGAGCCGGGCAAGGGGAAGAACCACAGCCTGCTCCGGGCGGACGGCAGCCTCTCCCGGATGGGCGAGCTCTACCGGGACGCAGGGAGCTGAGAATCAAGCGGCGGAAATTTTGATGCAACTTTTCGCTTGCCCGTCCGGGCCGCGCGTGTAGAAACCGCGCACGCGTTTCGCGACGCGGGCGTAGCTCAGTGGTAGAGCGCCACCTTGCCA